>JAEZJD010000111.1 GCA_023436425.1 Bacteroidota bacterium
GATCGAAACCACTAAATTCACGCCTCCCGTTATTAAAAAAGACGAGGAAGTGAGAAAGGAAGAAATTCCGCCTGTGGAAGAAGTTCAAAAGGTGGATATCAAAACTCAGGAAGGTGTAAAGGATGAAGGTATTGTTCAGAATCTGCCGCCCGTAGATAAGGGAACAGGTGTAGTAGAAGCTCCGAAACCAGTGGAGGACGAAAACAAGATCTTCGAAAAAGTGGAAATAGAAGCCAGTGTAGATATGAACAGATGGAGGAGACACCTGGAAAGTCAACTTCAACGTTATATCGAGGATGCCGCAAGCTCGGGAATGAACCCTGGTCAGTACACAGTGCAAGTCCGTTTCCTTGTGGAGAAAGATGGGAGCATTACTGACGTAAAAGCTTTGAACGATCCCGGATACGGATTGGCAAAAGGTGCAGAACAGGTAATCCTTAAGGGACCAAAATGGTCACCGGGTGAGCAGAACGGCAGAAAAGTTCGTTCTTACCACACGCAGCCAATTACTTTCGTAATCTCAGAACAATAGGTTTCGCAATTTTATTGAATCCCTTCGCAACAGCGAAGGGATTTTTTTTATTATCGGCCGGCACCTTCGTAATGTTAAATAAGTCTTTTGCCGTGCAAATCTTTCCTGCTTTTACATTTGCCTGTAATGAGTTTGTCAGCAACAGGTTGGGATGAAACAATTGTAGCTATGGCGACACCGCCCGGTGTTTCAGCCTTGGCAATTATTAGATTAAGCGGCAAAAACGCGGTGTCCATTGTTGACGCATTATTCCCTTCAAAAAGTTTGTCGCAACAAAATTCCCACACCTTGCATGTCGGCTTTTTGCAACAAGGTGAAAAAATTATTGATGAAGTAGTAATTTCTTTATTTAAAGCGCCTCGTTCCTACAGCGGTGAAGATGTGGTGGAAATAAGTTGCCATGGATCACCTTTCATTCAGCAGGAAATTATTGCAGCGTGCATGGAAAAAGGAGCAAGGCTTGCGAAGCCGGGTGAATTCACTCAGAGAGCGTTCCTTAACGGCAAATTGGACCTAATGCAGGCAGAAGCTGTGGCAGACCTGATCGCCAGCAATTCAGAAGCATCACGTAAGGCGGCGCTAAACAACATGCGTGGAGGATTTTCTCACGCTTTAAAAGATCTGCGTGAGCAGCTAATAACGTTTTCTGCACTGATCGAACTTGAACTCGATTTTTCGCAGGAAGATGTGGAGTTTGCCGACAGAACTGCGCTCAGCAATCTTATTGAGGAAATGCAGGGAAAAACCTCACAGTTGATGCAATCATTTAAGCTTGGAAATGCAATACGCAACGGAGTAAGCGTTGCCATTATCGGCAAACCAAATTCCGGCAAGTCCACATTGTTGAATGCTTTACTGAATGAAGAAAGAGCTATCGTCAGCGACATACCGGGGACAACGAGGGATACCATTGAAGAAGTGGTGAATATTGACGGAGTTATTTTCCGGCTGATTGACACTGCCGGTATCCGCAGCCACTCCACTGATGTGATAGAAACCGTAGGCATTACCAGAAGTATGGAAAAGCTGAAGCAAGCTGATATAGTAATCTATTTGTTCGACGTAAATAAAACGTCGGAAGAAGACTTAAATAAAATTTTGGTAGATCTGCAAACACATAATGATCAAATCCTGCTTACTGCCAACAAAGTTGATCTTGTGGATGAAACATCGGTGCGTGAAAGGTTAAGAAACTTTGCAGGTATCATCTTTATTTCAGCAAAGAATAAGCTGCATATCGAAGTGTTGAAACAAAGAATGGTAGACATGGTTTTGAAGGAAAAGGTGACGAACGAAAGTGTCATCGTAACGAATGCACGTCATTATCACGCCTTACAATTAGTAGATCAATCGCTCATGGACGTACAAGCCGGATTGAACAACAATATTCCCGGCGATTTGCTTGCTTTGGATATTCGCCGATGCCTGCACTACCTGGGAACTCTCACGGGAGAGGTTTCCAATGAGGATTTATTAGATTACGTTTTCAGTAAGTTTTGTATAGGAAAGTAATAAAATGTATTCGCCTGTTAAGCAGATTTACAATTTTCATTCGATTCGTTTATAATTTTACACAAATAGTTTAATGGGTCGATGTATATGATAAATTTATCTGGGGCTGCTTTGTTTAAAGGCTTTGCATGAAGAGAAAGTTAACTGTTCTAGGGTCCCTTATTCTGGAGTTTGCTATTTATTTGTTTGCCTGCGATAACGCATCATCGTTTAATACTTCTGAAAAAGAACCGCCGACAGCAAATTCGTTCGTCGGCAACGAATCGTGCCAGTCGTGTCATGCGAAGGAGTGGAATGACTGGAAAGTTTCTGATCACTTTAAAGCAATGCTTCCTGCCACCGATTCTACCGTTAAGGGTGATTTCAACAATGTTGTTTTCACAGCGAACGGTGTGTCGTCGCGGTTTTTCAAGAAAGGGAGTGAGTTTTATATTAATACGCAGGGACCGGACGGAAAAAACCAGGATTTTAAGGTCCTTTATACATTTGGACATTATCCTCTTCAGCAATACCTGGTGCAGTTTCCGGGTGGTCGTATGCAAGTCACACGGTTAAGCTGGGATAGCAAAAACAACAAATGGTTCAACCAGTATGAGGGAGAAATTATTCATCACACCGACTGGCTTCACTGGACAAAAGATGCCCAAAACTGGAACACCATGTGTGCGGGATGTCATTCTACCAATCTGCAAAAAAACTACAACATTGAACAGGACTCCTTTCACACAACCTACAGTTCGGTGAATGTCGGCTGCGAGAGTTGTCATGGTGCAGGTAAGAGGCATATTGAATATATCAACAAGCAGTACAAATCTGGGAACAAAGTTGCCGGACATTACATCAAATTAAACGATAGCCAAAAAGGACAGCTTGCCAGTTGTTCTCCGTGTCATTCCGTAAAGTCGGATATCAGCAGCAGTGTTGTTGCATCGGAAGAATTGTTTGACAATCACATTTTAGAGTTGCCCACAACGGAGCGCTTCTATGCAGACGGGCAAATACGCGAAGAAGATTTTACATGGGCTTCGTTTCTTCAAAGCAAAATGATGCACCTCGGTGTTACATGTAATAATTGCCACAATTCACACACCGGCAGATTGATCATATCTTCTAACCAACTATGTCTGCAATGTCACAGTAAAACTTACGACAGTCCTTCCCACCATTTTCACCAAATGAATACAGTTCAGGCGGAGTGTAAGAGTTGCCACATGCCGGGCAAGTTTTACATGGGAAATGACTATCGCCACGATCATAGTTTTCGGGTGCCGCGGGCTGATCTCAGCGCACTTTATGGTGTTCCCAACGCATGTACAAGTTGCCACAAAGACAAGTCAAATAAATGGGCTGCCGATGCAACAAACAGGCTTTGGGGCTCAACAAGAAAATATCATTTTTCGGAAGATCTGATTCCGGGAAGTAAGTTAGACAACCGTTCGGAGGAGCACCTCACTAAACTCGTGCGTGACACGGCAACACCGGCTATAATCAAAGCCACATCGTTATACTACCTCTCAAACATTCTAACCAACCAAAGTCTCGAAACTATTCTTCAACAGCTATCCAGCAGTGATGCCTTTGTACGTTACTATGCACTGCGAAGTCTTTCCAATTTTCCTACGGAGAACTGGCGACAGAATGTAGCTCCGTTTTTAAAAGATAAAGTTCGGGCGGTCCGTATTGCTGCAGCTGATTTATTCACGGGTATGCCTGCAGATCAAATTCCGGAAGAATATGCAACTGCATTTAAAAAAGCGAGTGGAGAATTGCGGGACTACCTTTTTTACCAGGCAGATTTTGCCAGCGGAAACATGATGATCGGCGATTATCTTTTGAAGTCGAATGACATTACAAATGCTCAAAAATTTTATCTCCGCGCATTAAAAAAGGATAGCTTACTCAATCTGGCGCGACTTAATTTATCGGTCACTTACAACATGAGCGGAAACAACGCAGAAGCACTCCGGTTGTTGAAGACGGCGGCTAAGATAACGCCGAAGAATGACCGTATTTTTTACAACCTCGGTTTACTAAATATCGAAATGAAAGATACTGTAGAAGCAATGCGGAACTTTGACATCGCTGTGAAACTGAAGTCGCAAAATCCGAGAGTTTATTACAATTACGGCGTGTTGTTGCATACAAAAAAGAATGCGGAAAAAGGAAATGCGGTACTGGAAAAGGGCCTGCAAATAAGTCCTTATGACCAGGACTTGCAGAATGCAATTCGTTACTATCAGCGGCCATAGAAAGGCGGTTGCTATGAAGCAATGATTTTTTTCTCCAGCCTGTTTGTTTTAAGCTGAAGTATATTCATCACCCAGTCTGCAAAGTCGAAATATTTCAGAAGTTGCTGTTCGTATTTGTCTTTCTTTATGTCTTCAAGATGAAGTAGCATTTTGCGCTTTTCATTTTGCATGAGCAACAATCTTTTGTTACCGGCGGACGACGAAATGATCCGGAAAATGATGCGTTCGATTTTCAGGAGTTTCGATGCGAAGTATCGTTTGTAAGATCGTATCTCGTATTCAAGGTGGGGGAGTTCACCCTTTTCATAATAGGTAAGAATGTTCAACAAACGAATTGCTTTGCTTATTAAAAGGTGTTCAGGAAGTTTTTGTTGATTCATTATCTCCCGCAGAAAAAGATGTGCACGGCGCCAATTTTCACTTTTGAAATAAACCAGACTGCAGAAAAAATATAATTCGCATTGCTTCTCATCATCAATTAAAGCATAATTGTGAAAAACGTCAGGCGCTATTAATTCTACAAATTGTGCGGCGGTTTGTACGTCATCAGACTGAAGCAAAGTGATGATTTGCTGAACACAAAAAGTTTTCCGCACCAGATAACGGAAGAATTCAGGAAAAAAGCTCTGATCCAGACTTTTTATTTTTCCCAAATAGTAGGGCGCCTCAGAATTATTCTTTAGCATATGTAAGCTGTCCATTATGCCGCTCAGCGCAGATAAATAATCAAGCGGCGGATTGTCAACCACTGCTTCATTCTGTTCAAGAAGGTCATTTAGCCGCGAAAATGATTTTGCTGCGGAATGATAATCGCCAATGTCGGTAAAGAAGTAAGACTGAAAAAGCAAATGGAGTTTTTGCGAGGAAAAACTTTTTGCCTTGCCGGCCACAAGCACCATTTCGCTCAGCATAAGATCGTTCAATTTCTTTTTCCCTTCTTCCGACACAATTTTTCCTGCTTTAATCAACCGGTGTTTCAGCAGTTCGTAAAGCGAGTAGTGATCATGAATGTGATTCAAGCTTTTTAGTACATCCTTTCCTTTCATTTGAAGTTTGATCAACTCATCGTCATTCAGTTCGGGAAAATTATTGTCCGAATAGTAGTTTAATTCGGATCGGCAGCAATAATATTCAATCCAGTGAAGCTGATATTTTGCAGCTTTTTGTCTCACTTTTTTCATCTGCTTGAAAGCTTCTTCATCAAGAGATCTTTCTTTCAATATTTTAATCTGTTGAATTTGCTGCAGCAGTTGGAAGAAGATATCTTTTTCCTTTTTTGCCTGCACAAGCGAATCCAATAAAAGGCTGCTGAGGTAATTACAGGTATTGTCCCACGATCCATTTGACGACTGTTTCCTGAACTCGTCTTTGATTTGCTTTATATCGTTGGTGATACTTGCGTCTAGCAAATTGAAGAGCAACAAATATTCCTTGTTTCCGCCCTGCAATTGAGATTGCATCTGGAAGTAACGTTTTTCAGAACTAGATAACGACTTTATCAATTTAATCAGCGAACTGGATGTCATGTGCAGTTGTCTTTCAATAATAAATCTACTAATTGTTTGTTGTAATCAACTACAAATCAAACCTTTGAAAACAGATTATGTTGTGTTTGTCAATTTTGAAAACCAAAAAGCAATCGACAATTAGGTTTTTTCCTCGCTTGCTGAGGCTTCTATTTTTGGTAACGATTGTAAGCATATGAAAAATAAAAAAATTGTCGTCGTTGGCAGCTCTAACATGGATATGGTGGTCAAAACAGATCATATCCCGGTGCCCGGCGAAACTGTTCTTTCTGGCGCATTTTTCATGAATCCGGGTGGTAAAGGTGCTAATCAGGCTGTTGCCGTTGCACGGCTCGGAGGCGACGTAGTATTCATTTCGAAAATGGGTAATGATGTTTTTGGTAAGCAATTCTCTCAGCTTTTTAGCGACGAGGGAATTGACACCCGCTACATTGTTTCTGATGAAGATCTTCCATCAGGCGTTGCGCTCATTACCGTTGACAAGGCGGGAGAAAACAGCATTGTGGTTGCTTCAGGCGCAAATGCAAATCTCCAAAGCACTGACATGGACGGCGCATTGCTGGAAATCGGAACTGCCGGCATTTTGCTGGTGCAACTTGAAATTCCGATGGACACTGTTGATTATGTGGTTAAGTAT
>JAEZJD010000146.1 GCA_023436425.1 Bacteroidota bacterium
GTTCCGATGTTTGCCAGCGGCGAAGTGACGGGTGTGATCAGTTTACAAAACCTCGACCAGGAAAATGCTTTCAGCGATGCCGATGTAAGGTTGCTCACAACATTGACAAACAGTATGAGCGTGGCACTGGAAAATGCCCGCTTGTTCGATGAAACGAATCGGTTATTGAAAGAAACCGAACAACGCACGGCAGAATTGGCAGTGATCAACAGTGTTCAGGAAGGACTCGTTCGCGAAATGGATATTGATAACATCTACGAACTGGTCGGCAGCCGGCTTAAATCTCTTTTCCCCGACAGCCAAACGCTGGTGATCCGCACCTTTGATCACGAAACACGGTTAGAACATTGGCAGTACGCAATAGAAAAAGGTGAAAGGCAATACATCGAACCAAGGCCATTTAATTGGAACAGCAAACTACTCATGGAAACAAGAAAGCCGTTGGATATTGAAGAAAACTACGTCGAAGTTTCGAAACAGCACGGTGGTACCGGCGTCACTTTCGGGAAACCGCCAAAGTCGGCTGTTTTCGTACCAATGGTGGTGGGAGATGTGGTGAAAGGTTCCGTAAGCCTCCAAAATGTAGATCAGGAAAATGCATTTTCTGAATCCGATATGAGGCTGCTCACCACCATCACCAACAGCATGAGTGTGGCATTGGAAAATGCCCGACTCTTCGATGAAACGGCACGTCTTCTTTCCGAAGCGAAACAAAGGGCTGCCGAATTAACCACGGTAAATGCCATCAGCAAGGCCATAGCGTCGCAGTTGGATGCAGATGAACTAATCCAATTTGTTGGCAACCAAATGAAAGATCTGTTCAGAGCCAATATTGTATATCTGGCGCTGTACAACTCTAAAACACGGATGATAAATTTCGCTTACCAGTATGGCGAAGCGATGCCATCTCGCTTAATTGGAGAAGGTATAACATCAAAAATCTTGCTTACCGGTGAACCACTTCTTATCAACCAGGATGTGGAAGAAAAAACTGAAGAAATGGGTTTTCAGATCATCGGAGTGGCATCTGCATCTTACCTCGGCGTACCCATTTTCGTGGGAGACGAAATTATCGGAGTGCTCAGTGTGCAAAGTACCGAACAGGAAAATCGATTCAACGAAAATGATCAACGATTACTTTCAACAATTGCTGCCTCTGTCGGCGTAGCCCTCAACAATGCCACACTCTTTGAAGATGTGAAGCAAGCGAAAATGGAAGCAGAAGCTGCAAGTAAGGCTGCTGAAAAAGCAAACGAGGCGAAAAGTGCCTTTTTATCCACTGTTAGCCATGAGTTGCGTACGCCACTTACTTCTGTTTTGGGATTCGCAAAAATCATTAAGAAGCGGCTCGACGAAAAAATATTTCCATCGCTGGATCAGTCCGACGCAAAAACGCAAAAAGTTATTACGCAAATTTCGGAAAACCTGAAAGTGGTTGTCTCTGAAGGAGAACGCCTGACACATCTGATCAACGACGTGCTAGATCTTGCTAAGATTGAAGCGGGCAAAATGGAATGGAACCTGGAAGATGTATTTATAAGCGATGTAGCTGAGCGGGCAATAGCCGCCACCACATCTCTTTTCGAACAAAAAAATCTCGTTTTAGAAAAAGACATCGAAAAAAATATTCCACCGGTTTCAGCTGACAAAGACAAGCTTATTCAGGTAATGATAAATCTGATTTCGAATGCTGTCAAATTCACTGATAACGGCAAAGTGAAGTGCAAGGTGTATCGCAAACGCAAAGATTTAGTGGTAAGCATTACCGACACCGGCATTGGTATTGCGCCGGAAGATCACGCTGCTGTATTCGAACAGTTTAAGCAGGTAGGCGGCGACACACTGACCGACAAACCAAAAGGCACGGGATTAGGATTGCCTATTTGCAAAGAAATCATTGAACATCATAGCGGTCAAATTTGGCTGGAAAGTGAGCCCGGAAAAGGAAGCACCTTTTCGTTCTCGATACCACTTAAAAAAACGGAAGCGGGATTGAAAAAACCGGCAGACCTGGAAAAGCTCCTCTCCCAGTTGAAGGAGCAAATGGCTACTTCGTCAGAAGGATTGACAAGCCGGTCAACAATCTTGATTGTAGATGATGATGATTCCATCCGCTCGCTCTTACAGCAGGAGCTAAGCGACGCCGGTTACTTCATTCAGGAAGCTGTAAATGGAAAGGACGCATTGGAAAGCATTAGGAAAAACAAACCGGACTTGATCATTTTAGACGTGATGATGCCTGAAATGAACGGTTTTGACGTAGCAGCTATTTTGAAAAATGACCCTGAAACGATGGATATTCCGATCATTATTTTATCAATTGTTCAGGATAAAATCCGTGGCTACAAAATTGGTGTTGATCGGTACCTGAACAAACCAATTGACACGGCACAATTGTTTTCAGAGGTCGGTGCGTTGCTGGAACAAGGCAAATCCAAGAAAAAAGTTTTGATAGTGGATGAAGACACCACAGCCGTACGAACACTGACAGACGTGCTGGAAACCAAAGGTTATCATGTGGTGGAATCCAACGGCAAAGAGTTGATGGAAAAAGCTATCAAAAATCAACCGGACATTATCATTCTTAATTCAGCCGATCCGGGTCAGGATGATCTAATAAAAAGTTTACGGTTCGAAAAAGGAATGGAAAACGTTCTGTTCCTCTTGTACCAATAATGCGACTGGACAAAATTTGATTCCACCTTAAACTTTAAACCTTACACCTTAAACCTTCGATAGCATGGCAAAGAAACTTTTGATCGTTGACGACGAAGCACATATCCGAATGTTAATCGAGCAAACATTAGAAGAATTAGAAGATCAGGATGTGGAATTTTTAACGGCAGAAAACGGCGAGCAGGCATTGGAAATCATTCAAACAGAAAATCCTCAGTTGGTTTTTCTGGACGTGATGATGCCGAAGATGAACGGCATGGAAGTATGCCGCAGAGTTAAAAAAGAACTGTCGCTGAACGATGTTTTTATTGTTCTGCTTACGGCAAAAGGGCAGGAACTTGACCGGCAGCGCGGGCAGGAAGTTGGAGCCGATGTGTATATGACAAAGCCGTTTGACCCGGAAGCAATTCTTTCAAAAGCAAAAGAAGTTTTTCAAATAGAAGACTGATTCATCCATGGCAAAAGTTCAACTAAAAACAATATTGAACCGCAGTGGTGAGTTGTCAAACGTACTGACAACAATAGCAGAAACGCTTGGAAACTTCACCGTTGAAGATGAGAAAAACCAATTGCTGTTCGGTAACTGCACCGAAGTTCAGCATACTTTTTCCATTGTTGCAAACGGAGAAGTGGCTGGATATGTGAGAGGCAACGCCACGACAAAAGCAGTTGCCGATTTGCTGCAGGTTTTGCTTGCCAAAGAAATGGAAAAGAAGAAGCTGGGACAGGAGGTTTTAAATCTGTATCGGGAGATAAATCTCATATTCAACTTTTCCGAAAAGCTTGCGCAAACCATCGATGCGGGTTCGATTTGCGACATAACGCTGAACGAGGCGAGACAAATAATTAATTGCACAAATGGAGTGATCATTTTGTACGACGATGATGCCAGGAGAATGCAGGTGATGGCATCCTTCGGTGAGCTGTTTTTTGAAGAAGATACCATCAATAACCGGCTGTCTCAACTCCTTAAGATTATTTTGGGCGGACAATCTGAAATTGTTACCGATACCCCCGCTTTAAAAAACGACGGCATCATCACTGCCGAAATAAATTACCTGATCTATTCTGCCTTAAAAGTTAATCACCGCATCATGGGAGCCATTATTATGGCGACCACCGGCAGCGAACAGTATACCGCTGCAGATTTAAAGCTTCTCACCACACTTGCGCTGCAATCTTCGGCAGCAATTGAAAGTGCGTTGCTCTATGAAAAAAACATCAGGGAAGCAAAAAAACGAGAGGAAGCGATCAGGGTGGTGTATGAAGCCACAGAACGATTTGTTCCATATCAGTTTATTGATGCATTGGGTCACAATGTTATCACCGATGTGAAACTTGGCGATCAGGTGGAAAAGATTGTAACGGTTCTTTTTTGCGACATCAGAGACTATACAACATTGTCTGAACAGATGACGCCTGAAGAAAACTTTCGGTTTATCTGCTCCTTCAATGAAAAGCTTGGGCCTGCTATTCGCAAAAACAGGGGCTTTATTAATCAGTAC
>JAEZJD010000147.1 GCA_023436425.1 Bacteroidota bacterium
TTTAACGGAGTTGTATGCTCCTTACGTGCGCCAGGGAAACCCAATCATTTTCATGGACGAACGATCTGCAGAATTGACCAAATATGCCGCGAACGCATTCCTTGCCACTAAGATTTCTTTCATGAATGAAATAGCGCAGGTGTGCGAACGTTTAGGAGCAGATGTTGACATGGTTCGAAAAGGAATCGGCAGCGATGAGCGGATCGGACGAAGATTTCTTTTCCCGGGTATCGGCTATGGTGGAAGCTGTTTTCCAAAAGATGTAAAGGCATTAATTCATTCTGCAGCACAGGTGAGTTATGACTTCAAAATTTTGAATGCCGTTACCTCTGTTAACGAGAATCAGAAGGTTCATCTGGTGCAGAAAATAAAAGAATATTATCAAGATCTGCAGGGTAAACTTTTCGCCCTGTGGGGTTTGGCGTTCAAGCCGAACACAGACGATATCCGCGAAGCACCCGCGTTGGAAATCATTGATGCGCTGACAAAAGAAGGTGCCACAATCGCTGCATACGATCCGGAAGCCATGAAAAATGTTAAGGCACTCATCGGGGACAAAATCACGTATGCAACCAGCCAGTACGATGCTTTAAAAAATGCGGATGCATTAATTATTGCAACCGAATGGAACGAGTTTCGGACTCCCGACTACAATAAAATCATTTCTTCCTTAAAACAATTGGTCGTCTTCGACGGTCGAAATGTCTTTGACCTGGAAACAATGCAGAAAAAAGGTTTTCATTACCAAAGCATTGGTCGCAAGCATGTTGACCGATTGAAAATTACCAAATGAAAAAAAGAATTTTAATCACCGGCGGAGCCGGTTTTCTAGGTTCTCACTTGTGCGATCGGTTTATAAAGGAAGGTTATCATGTTATTGCAATGGATAACCTGATTACAGGAAGTTTGGCAAACATTGAGCATTTGTTCAAGCGCAGCGATTTCGAATTTTACCATCACGACGTAACAAAATTTATTCACGTTCCGGGACATCTTGATTACATTCTTCATTTCGCTTCTCCGGCAAGTCCCATCGATTACTTGAAAATTCCCATCCAAACTTTAAAAGTTGGTGCGATGGGAACCCACAACTGTTTGGGCCTTGCGAAAGACAAAAATGCCAGAATATTGGTGGCATCAACAAGTGAAGTGTATGGAGATCCGCTTGTACATCCTCAGACGGAAGAATATTGGGGCAATGTAAATCCGGTGGGGCCTCGTGGCGTTTACGATGAAGCCAAACGGTACATGGAGTCAATCACGATGGCTTACCACAATTTTCACGGAGTAGAAACCCGGATTGTGCGAATTTTTAACACCTACGGGCCACGCATGCGCCTAAATGATGGTCGTGCACTGCCGGCGTTCATTGGGCAAGCTTTACGCGGTGAAGACCTCACTGTTTTTGGGGATGGTTCGCAAACTCGTTCGTTTTGTTATGTAGACGATTTGGTCGAAGGAATTTACCGGCTGCTGTTGAGCGACTACCATTTGCCTGTAAACATTGGCAATCCCGACGAAATTTCGTTGAAAGAATTCGCAGAAGAAATTCTGGAATTCACGGGGCGGAAAGTACAAATCACTTACAGGCCTTTACCGGCGGATGATCCGAAGCAGCGCAAACCCGACATTTCGAAAGCGCAGGAACTATTGAACTGGGGGCCGACAGTTAGCAGAAAAGAAGGATTGAAAAAGACGTACGATTACTTTAAATCGCTTTCTCCTACAGAATGGAGCAAACAACCGAAGGAGTTTGTAAGTAGCCGGTGAAAACACAATTCAGAGCTCAAGTCAAAGGGAGGCGCAAGCAAACAAATATTCGCATCAGCAATGATCACAATCCTCTCCAGCTTGAACAATGCCTAATATATTTGCAGCAATCTTGAACAATGTACCAGGAACTAATTGATAAAAAAGAAAAGCTAGCCGTTATCGGGCTAGGTTATGTCGGACTTCCGATTGCGTTAGAATTTGCAAAAAAAATTTCTGTAATAGGTTTTGACATCAATGAAAAGCGCATTGAAATGATGCGCAATCATGTTGATCCGAGCAACGAACTGGAATCCGAAGCTTTTGAAAATTGCGAAATAGAGTTTACAAGCTCGCTTGATGTTCTGCGGCAGGCAAAATTTTATATCGTTGCTGTGCCCACACCTGTTGACGATCACAATGTGCCCGATTTGAACCCGGTAAAAAGAGCCTCCGAAACCGTTGGAAAAGTTATCAAAAAGGGGGACTATGTGGTTTATGAATCAACTGTGTACCCGGGATGTACAGAGGAAGATTGTTTACCTATAATCGAGAAGCTTTCGGGACTGAAAAACTGCACTGATTTCAAGCTTGGGTACTCTCCCGAAAGAATTAATCCCGGCGATAAAAAGCACACGTTGCGAACAGTTGTGAAAGTCGTTTCCGGGTGTGACGATGAATCGTTGGAAGAAATAGCACAAGTTTACGAATTGGTGGTAGATGCAGGTGTGCACCGGGCATCTTCGATAAAAGTTGCTGAAGCGGCAAAGATTATTGAAAATACTCAGCGTGATCTGAACATTGCATTGATGAATGAACTGTCGATCATCTTCGATAAGATGAACATCAACACTTACGAAGTCCTTGAAGCCGCAGGAACAAAATGGAATTTTTTAAAATTTACCCCGGGGCTCGTTGGTGGTCATTGCATTGGTGTAGATCCTTATTATCTCACATACAAAGCAAGTGAGCTCGGTTATAATTCAAGAGTCATTCTTGCGGGACGGTAT
>JAEZJD010000192.1 GCA_023436425.1 Bacteroidota bacterium
ATCCAGGACTAAACCATCAGGAAGTTTGCTTTGGAGCGGGTGGTATTCCGGAAATTTGTCTGTTACTAAGTCTTCGCCGCGACTCCACACAAATAGTTCATTGTTGCGTTTGATCATTTCTCCGCGAATGCCATCCCACTTCCATTCAGCTTGCCAATCGGTTGGTTCTCCTAATTTTTCTAAATCATCTTCTAAAGCATAAGCCAGATAAAAAGGGTAGGGCTTTGACCAGTCTGCACTCACGTGTTCCTCGCTCAACAATTCCTGGAAGCTGATTGTTGTGGGGTCCCAATTGCCACTGATGCGATGTGCGATTACAGAAGAAGGCAGGTTGAAAACTTTTGCGAGTGCATTCACAATCAAGCTCTGAGAAACACCAATCCGAAAACCGCCGGTGAAAAATTTGTTGAACACAAACGTTTCCGACCGATTCATTTCCTGCCAGCTATCGAATATAAATTCCTTGCGATATGCCTCCGGCTGTTTCTCTATTTCAATCAACTTGCGGAGATAATAATCGAGACTTCTTTGTTCATTATTGATTCTGTTTTCCGGCGAGTCGGGGAGGAGCAAAGAAATTGTTTCGGCTAGATCACCCACCACGTGATAGCTTTCTTCGAACAGCCACCATTGCAATTTTGCAAGTTCAATGCACCAGGAGGCAAGTTGCGTCGAGTTTACCGGTCGCTTTGGCCGGCGTCCACTGAAGATGGCGATTGCCCAAACCTTGTCTTTATCATCTGCAGAAGAAAAAAAATTAACCAGCGCCTCCAGTTTGTCGTTCGTTTTTGTGCTTGCGCCAAGCTGCACCACCATTTCGGTGAAACCAGCAAAGCCGCCGCGTTTCGGTTGTACCTGAACGTTATCCTGTGTGGTTTGATTCACAAATGATCAATAATTATAATAATCATGATGAGTAAACATGATGAAACCGTGTCTCAATCTTCACTCTCAATTTTTATCTCTTCATTCAATTCATCTTCATCACCATATTCCGTATGCACTTCTTTTCCTTCAATCCCCAACTCGATTAAATACCGGCTAAACACTGCCTGAAAGCCATGCGTCACGTACACACATTCGGCTTCTGTTTCTTTACAAGTTTTAATCAGAGCGTCCCAATCTGCATGATCGCTCAATGCGAAGCCTGCATCCGCATTTTTTCGGCGCACATTACCGCGAACTTGCATCCACCCGCTACAAATACCGATTTCATATGATGCAAACCGCTTCATCCATCCTGAGCCCTCCGCGCCTGAAGGAGCAATAACCACAGCGCCCTTCAGTTCTTCTTTTGTTGTGGTGTTGGTTACGCGGTGCATGAAGGGCAATTTTATTCCGGCGTTTACGAGTGCCATGTGCATATTGTGCACAGCACCGTGCGCATAAATCTTATCAGTGACTTCGGCGATCGGCAATAGGAGTCTCTGTGCCTTACCAAGGCTGTAAGCAATCAGCACAGAAGTTTTTTCCGCTGCAATATTATTTTGAATCCAGCTTTTGATATTGTTGTAAATCTCATGCTGCGGTTTCCATTTATAAATGGGTAAGCCAAAGGTTGACTCAGTAATGAATGTGTGGCATTTTACGGGTTCGAATTCACCACTTAATCCATCATTCTCACGTTTATAATCCCCGCTTACGACCCAAATTTCTCCGTCAAGCTCCACCCGCACCTGCGATGAGCCAATGATGTGCCCTGCAGGAAAAAGCGACACCCGAACTCCATTGATGTAGACGTTTTCTTCCCAACCGATACTTTGATAAGAGCTCGGTCCCAGCCGCTGTTGCAGAATAGGTTTTGTGAAATGATGACAGAGATAAAACTTGCTGCCCCCTCGTGCATGGTCGCTGTGCCCGTGGGTGATCACCGCTTTATCAACCGGTCGCCATGGATCAATATAGAAATCACCTGCACGACAATACAGTCCTTTGTCCGTGAATTCGATTAAGGGCATCGATAAAATTAGCTGATTTGATGATTAGCTAATTAGCTAATATGATCATACCATTTGAAATTTCAAATGTCAATACGTATATACACTTCTTGTACCGTTCATGCTTCGGACAAAGTAAAGATGTTTGTTTTCAAAGTAGTCGGGTGTGGAACCCTTGGTTTTAGATACAGGCTCAATATCGAATTGTGTGAAGACGTAATTTCCTTTTCGCGTTATGTTCGATGCTACATCTCCGTTAGTGTCGAGAAGCAGTAATGCGAACCGCAGAGTGGACTCGTATCCACGGTAGAAAAGATCGGTTGGGCGACCACTCGTTTTTTCCGAGTAATAATCTGTAACCGTTTTTTCGAGTTTACTGTTTTTGGTGTAGAAGAATGGTGTGCTATAGAGCAGCTCAATATTGAGCTTGCCAAAGTTGATGCTTTCCCAGGTCGGCATCCCGATCACTGTAACCGCATATGTTTTGTTAACCGCGGATAATCCCTGCACAAGTTTCTGGGTAAACTTTTCATCCAGTGTGCCGGCAATGCAAATATTTTTTTGCGTACTATCCAGGTTGGAAGTCAGCATTGTCGAACTGTAGTTGTTCGGCAAATCAATATATCGGATGTTAGTGGCGCCACGGGTAAAATCATTCAAATACCGTTTGATCAAATCTTCCTGTGCGCCCGGCTTACGAAAAACGATAATCTTCTGTTGGGAAAAGTTCTTCTGAAGCAGTTTCGCTATTGCTTCCATGTGCGACTGAAAACTGGAATTGAGAACAACAAAGTAGGGGTTTCGGGTAACACCTGCGTCGTTTGGCAGCGTTGCTGAAATAAACGGAACCTTTTTTTGCAGAGCTGCGTCGGCGAGCGCTCTGGTTTCCTGCGCATTTGTTTGACCAATAATCAGTTCAACATCTTTTAACTCGCTGCTATTTACCTGGGAAACAAGCGGTCGTGTGGCTTTAGTATCGTAAACGAAAACTTCCAGCGGCGCTCCTCTTTTTTCTAATGAATCAAGTGCAGCTTGTGCACCCAGGTAAAAATCGAGGCCTGCATTAAGGTATTTTGGAAATGTTTTGTTGTGCAAATAATTACCTGCTGCATCAAATGCAGAATCGAGGTACAGCGGTGTGAAAAGCGCAATCTTGTGCCGCCTTGGTTCCTGCGCTGTTGAAAAGAGATGTAACGAGAGAGCTACCAGGGTAAATAATAAGTATTTAGATATTGAATTCACTGCTGCGATCTATTTAAATGAGACAAAACGAAATTTATTGACTGAGCTTTCCAAAATCCAAAACTTGAACAGGAAAGTACAAACTATAAATCTTTCATTCCCACTCGATTGTAGCGGGAGGCTTACTGCTAATGTCGTACACGACGCGATTTATACCTCTTACAGAATTGATAATTTTATTCGACACATGTGCGAGAAAGTCGTACGGGAGGTGCGCCCAATCTGCAGTCATGCCGTCTACGCTTGTCACTGCACGAAGTGCAACCGTAAATTCATAGGTACGTTCATCGCCCATCACACCAACGCTTTTGATCGGAAGTAAGATGGCGCCGGCTTGCCAAACCGTTGCATACAAGCCATGTTCCTTCAGCGCTTTAACATAAATGTCATCAGCGTCCTGCAGCAGCTTTACTTTTTCTTCCGTCACCTCTCCGAGAATGCGTATCGCTAATCCCGGGCCAGGAAATGGATGGCGCTGCACCATGTCAACAGGAATGCCCAGCTCAATCCCCACTTTTCTCACTTCATCTTTAAAAAGATAGCGAAGTGGTTCCACCAGTTTTAAATGCATTTTTTTTGGCAATCCACCCACATTGTGATGCGATTTTATAGTGACGGATGGTCCATGGACAGAAACACTCTCAATCACGTCGGGATAAATCGTGCCTTGTCCCAACATGGATACATTTTTTATCTTTTTTGCTTCATCCTGAAACGTGTGAATAAACAATTTTCCAATTACTTTTCTCTTCTTCTCGGGATCAGATTTGCCTTTCAATTTCTCGTAAAATTTTTCTTTCGCATCGATGCCTTTAACGTTTAGACCAAGTTGTTTGTATGTGTCTAAAACATGCTCAAATTCCTCTTTGCGCAGCACACCATTATCTACAAATATTCCATAGAGATTGTCACCAATTGCTCTGCTGATCAGCGCAGCAGCCACTGTTGAATCGACGCCGCCGCTCAAAGCCATGATTACTTTTTTGTCACCGATCTGCGCTTTCAAAGCAGCCACCGTGTCGGTAATGAAATGGGCGGGAGTCCAGTCCTGGCTGCATCCGCAAATATTTACCAGAAAGTTGCGCAGAATTTTCTTTCCCTCGGTAGAATGATATACTTCGGGATGAAATTGTAAACCGTAGAGAGGGTTGGTCGATGTTTGTTGAACGTTGCTTCTTAGTTGTTGTTCGCTGCTGCTACTGTCAGCTGGCAACTGCCAACTGTCAACCAATCGAAAGGCTGCCACAGGAATACTATCCGTAGTTGCCAGAATTTCGAATCCTTCCGGCAGCTCAAGAATGGAATCTCCATGGCTCATCCATACCTGAGATGCAGGCATTAAATCCCTGAACAAAGCGTCTTCCTTTTGAGGATGAAGCACGGCACGTCCATACTCACGTTTATTGCTTTTTTCCACCCTGCCGCCAAACTGCTTCGCTGTGAGTTGCGCACCATAACAAATGCCGAGAACAGGTTTTTTCTTTAGTAACTCGTGAACGTTAACAGCCGGTGCATTCTGATCATTAACTGAGAACGGTGACCCGGAAAGAATAACTCCCTTCACACTCGAATCATATTCCACCACTTTGTTGAATGGGATGATCTCGCAATAAACATTTGCCTCTCGTACCGAACGTGCAATTAACTGCGTGTATTGAGAGCCAAAATCGAGAATGATGATCTTCTCTGTCATGGGCGGCTAAGGTAATGAGTAATAAATGATGAGTGATCAGCAATTTGCATTCAGCCCAGCGTCAGTTTAGCAAAAAGCAATAGCACCCATGACAAATATTAAATAGGAAACTCTCAACTTGAACTTCAACGGTCATTTGCCAATCAAACTTTCTCCCTTATTTTGCGCCATGATTGCTTTTCTCAAAGGCAACTTCGTTCGAAAGACACCATCCTATGTTCATGTTGACTGCGCTGGTGTTGGTTACGAGGTTCAGATCAGCTTAAATACTTATTCGAAGATTCAGAATCTGGAGGGTGGGCTTTTACAAACGCATTTGATTGTTAGAGAAGATGCTCATGTTCTTTTTGGCTTTTGCGATGCGGCAGAAAAAGACATGTTTTTGCAGCTGATCGCAATTTCCGGTATCGGGGCAAATACGGCAAGAGTAATGTTGTCGTACATGAAGCCGGATGAGCTGTCCCGTGCTATCATACAGGGCAATGCAAAAGCATTGGAAGGAATTAAAGGAATCGGGAAGAAAACTGCTGAAAGAATAGTGGTAGAATTGCGCGACAAATTGGGTAAACAACCACTATCTTCAGAAGTAAATATTTCTTCTTTACAAGGCAATAGTTTACAGGCAGATGCGTTAAATGCACTTATAGCTTTGGGCATCAACCGGCAAGCGGCTGATCAGGCTGTAAGAAAAGTGTTGGAACAAGAACCGACTGCAGGCGTAGAACTGCTGATCAAGAAGGCACTGCAATCACTTTGAATCGATTTGTGTAATTAATGTGAGAGGAAAAGACTTGGCTAAAAATTCTACCCATAGTTTTGGTACACTGATGGTTGCCATCATTTTGTCCGTACTGGTCGCCCCAGCTTACGCCTACTATTCACCAAAACAACAGCAGCAGGATACCCTTAAATATCCTTTGGTCGACAGAAGAACAGATCCTTATACATCACCAAAGCGTAGCCCGTTCGATTTTTCTGATACGTCTTTTGTTAAGCGTTCCATAGAATACGACCCAAAAACAAAACAATACTACGTTGTTGAGAAGATCGGTACCCAGTATTACCGCACTCCCGCCACATTCAGCATGCGTGAGTTTGTTCAGCTGCAGGGCAGGAAGGATGAGCGTGAATATTTCAGACAAAGAGCCAACCTGCTTTCTAACCTGAACCGCCGAAACTACAAACCTAAGTTCGGCTTCAATAAAGATTGGGTAAACCGTATAACCGGCAATGGGAAAGTGGAAATAAAGCCCACGGGATATGTTGACATTGCTGCAGGGTACCAGGGACAAAACATTAAAAATCCTACGTTGCCTGAAAGAGCCCGCAAAACGGGCGGATTTGATTTCAACCAAAATGCACAACTGCAGGTTGATGCTAACATTGGTGATAAGATAAAGCTTCCGATCAACTACAACACACTGGCCAACTTCGAATTTGAAAATCAACTAAAGCTTGATTATCAGGGCAAAGAAGATGAGATATTAAAGACGTTTCAGGCGGGAAACATCAGTTTCTCCAATAAAGGAACGCTCATTCCAGGAGCACAATCTTTATTCGGTATTAAATCGCAACTACAATTTGGAAAACTGTATGTCACGGGTGTTCTGGCTAATCAAAGATCGCAAAGGCAGTCACTTGGATTGCAGGGCTCATCTGCTACGCAAAACTTCAGCATTCGTGGAGATGAATATGAAGAGAACCGGCATTTTCTGATGTCGCAGTATTTCCGCAATCACTACAATATTGCAATGAAGGACCTGCCGCTCGTTCGGTCCAATGTGCAGATCATGCGTGTGGAAGTGTGGGTGACCAACAGAACCGGAGCAACCACCGAAACACGCGACGTTGTTGCCTTTATGGATTTAGGAGAAAGAGGTCCATATAATAGCCGTTGGCAGGGAACCGGCGATTCGCTCCCCAAAAACGAAGCAAATGATTTATACGCCACTTTGAAAAACACGCCGGGAGCCCGAAACTCGACACAGGTTCAGAGTGTGCTTACCGGCTTGGGTTTGGCACCTGTTCAGGATTTTGAAAAAACATTTGCAAGAAAACTTCAGCCGACCGATTATTACTTCAATCCACAAATCGGCTTCCTTTCATTAAATCAACAGTTGCAGCCCGACGAAGTTCTTGGTGTTGCGTTTCAATACACGTACAATGGACGGATTTACCAGGTTGGAGAGTTTTCGCAGGATGTGCCGCCGGACAGCACAGGTAATTCCACAAAAGCGCTTTTCCTGAAGCTGTTGAAAGCAACATCGCAGCGACCGAATTTACCTCTTTGGGACCTGATGATGAAAAACGTGTACAGTGTGGGATTTGGACAATTGCAGCGACCGGATTTTCAGTTGAATGTGACGTATGAAGAGCCAAGCAAAGGTGACAAACGTTATTTGCCACCGGATGATGTGCTGCCGCAATATAAAGGAACACCCATCCTTACGCTTGTCAATCTTGATCGGTTGAATAATCAAAATGACCCGCAGCCCGACGGACAATTTGATTACCTGGAAAATTACACAGTCATCTCTTCGCAGAGCAGGGTTATTTTTCCTGTTCTGGAGCCGTTTGGTCACGATTTGGATTATGTGTTTCCTGACCAGGCAACGGCGAGCAAATATCTTATCTATCCGTTGTACGATACGATCAAAGCAATCGCACAAAATTTTGCCAATCTCGACCGGTTCAAATTGGTTGGCCGATCCAAATCAGCAGTAAACACTGGTGATTACCAGTTAGGATTTAATATTCCCCGCGGCTCTGTTAGTGTAACCGCCGGCGGACAGATTTTACAGGAAAATATTGACTACGAGATTAATTACGACCTAGGTACGCTCAAAGTAATTAATCCAGCAATCGTAAATGCAGGCTTGCCGGTTCAGGTGCAGTATGAAAACAATGCGATGTATGGCTTGCAGACCAGAAACTATCTAGGCTTACGACTCGATTATCTCGTAAACCGCCATCTTACTGTGGGCGGTGCGTTCGTGCGCTTGGGCGAACGTCCGTTTTTTACAAAGCAGGGCTATGGCGAAGATCCAATCCGCAACAGTATGTACGGGTTAGATTTTGATTACCGCAACGATTTTCCCCGTCTTACAAAGTGGTTGAATAAACTTCCTTTTTACTCTACAAAAGCAATGTCCTCAATCACAGCTTACGGCGAAGCTGCCATGCTCGATCCGGGACATGCCCGTGAAATTGGGAAGGGTAGGGAAGGTTTGGTTTATATCGATGACTTTGAAGGAACAAAAAGCAGTGTCGATCTCCGGTTTCCTCTCATAAGCTGGACGATGGCATCCACGCCGCAAAACGCTCCTGATCAAAACGGAAACATTCTTTTTCCCGAAGCTGTACAAACGAATGATCTTGCTTATGGCTACAACCGGGCAAAATTGGCGTGGTACAATATCGAGCCGGTTTTGCAGGAAAGAAAAAACGCAAACAATCCGCTTCGCAACAACCCTTCTGAATTGTCTAAACCTGAAACTCGCCAGGTGCTGATGTCAGAACTCTTTCCACAACGAACGAATGATTTAGGACAGGGGCTGCTCACTACATTCGATCTCGCATTTTATCCTAAAGAACGAGGTCCTTACAACTTCAATACAAATTTGGATGCTGCCGGCCGCTTAAGAACGCCGAATAAATCATGGGGCGGCATTATGCGCAATATTGACCAAACTGATTTTGAAACGAGCAACATCGAGTTCATTGAGTTTTGGCTGCAGGATCCGTTTGTAAATAAACCAAACAGCACCGGCGGCGAGCTTTATTTCAACTTGGGAAACATATCCGAGGATGTGTTGAAAGATGGGAAACGCCAATATGAGAATGGCTTGCCGGGTGCAACACAAAGGAATGTTCCTGTTGACGAAACAGTTTGGGGTACAGTGCCTCGCAATCCTGTGCAGGTGACGAATGCGTTCAGTAACGACCCCGCTGACCGTCCGTTTCAGGACGTAGGTTTCGATGGCTTGACTGATTCTGCAGAGAAAAGAAAATTTCAGCCTTTCCTAACCCAACTAGCTTCAACCGTGGGAACTGGTTCTGCTGCTTATCAGAAAGCTGCTAACGACCCGTCGAACGATAACTTCCGCGGATACCGCGACTATCCTGATGCAACAGGAATCCTGGAGCGCTATAAAGACATCAACAATCCGCACGGCAATTCGCCAATCGCAGGCGATCAGGACCAGTTCACAAATGCATTTACGCTTTATCCTGATCAGGAAGAACTGAACCGGGACAATACTTTAAATGAAGTAGAAGAATATTTTCAATACAGGGTGGAATTGAAACCCCAAATGACCACTTTGACAAACAAGTACATCACCGACGTTCGTCAGGTGAAAGCTCGTTTGGCAGACGGCACTTCGCGGGATGAAACCTGGTATCTTTTCCGGATTCCTGTTAAGGATTACGATGCAAAAGTGGGTAACATTCCCGACTTGAAATCGGTGCGGTTTGTTAGAATGTTCCTTACCAACTTCGAGGATTCAGCAGTTTTGCGTTTTGCAAAACTGGAGTTGGTGAGAAACCAATGGAGAAAATTCACATACGAAGTTGACAACACAGGAACCTATACTCCGCTTCCCGCCAATGATCCTACATCAGTTGGCGTACTCGCAGTAAATGTGGAAGAAAACGACCGCCGCTATCCGATTCCTTATCGCATTCCTCCGGGCATTGAACGGCAGCAGCAAATCAGCAACAACAATATTCAATTGTTGCAGAATGAACAATCTCTCAGTGTAAAGATTTGTAACCTGTTCCAGGGTGAGACTCGCGGTGTGTTCAAAACAATGAATTTAGATCTGAGGCAGTACGGTAAGATGTCTATGTTCATTCACATGGAATCTGCACGTCCACCGGGAGTAGATGTGCAAGCAGGAGATTTGAATGCGGTTGTGCGTATCGGAAACGATTTCGTGAGCAATTATTACGAAGTGAAAATTCCGCTTACACCAACAGTGTGGGGCTCGACAGATTCCCTTGCTATTTGGCCCGCACAAAATGAACTCGACTTTGATCTCAGCACACTAACCAAACTGAAAGTTCGACGCAACAGTGCCAGTGTTTCTCCTTCCCAATATTATTCTGAAGTTGGACCCGACGGAAAGTCTTACGCAATTCTCGGCAATCCGAATCTTGGCGAAGTGCGAGGCATGTTTATGGGAGTTGAGAATGCCCAGCAAGAGACAGTTTGCGTAGAAACCTGGTTTAATGAAATGCGTTTATCACGCCTGAACGAACAAGGCGGTTATGCAGCAATTGGGCGTGTAGACATGCGCCTTGCCGATCTTGGAAACCTCACATTTGCCGGTACATACCGAAGCATGGGCTTTGGTACTTTGGAGCAGCGGGTGAATGAACGCAGCAAAGAAGATTTGAAGCAATACGACATCACCACAAGTTTAGATCTTGGAAGGCTGTTGCCAAAAGCGGCTGCGGTTCAAATTCCTGTCTATGCGGGTATAAGCAAATCCACAAGTACTCCTGAATATGATCCTTACGACTTGGATTTGAAGTTGAAGGACAAAATATCAGGGTCTGCAAAACCTGACTCCATCAGAAGAGATGCTGTGGATGAAATCACTATTAAGACTCTTAACTTTACCAATGTTAAAAGAACCACCCCGTTCGGACAAAAACCCCAGCTGTGGGATCTTTCAAATATCGACCTGAACTACTCGTTTGTACACCAGGAGCGTTCTAATCCTATCATTGAGTTGGAAGATGTGAAGCGTACAAGAGCTGCTGTAGGTTACAACTTTGCACCGCAACCCGGTTATGTTGAGCCCTTTAAAAAACTGATCAAGTCAAAGTCGCCGTGGTTATCACTTATTCGCGACTTCAATTTCAACTATAAACCATCGCTACTGTCTGTTCGGGCAGACGTTTTCCGGCAGTTTGGTGTGTTGCGCAACAGAAATGTGGGTTCGCCTTTTGCTCTGCCTGAGAATTACGACAAGTTTTTCTACTTCGACCGTTATTACAGCATGCGCTGGGATCTCACCCGCTCGCTTTCGTTCGATTTTAATGCTGTGAATAATGCAAGAGTGGATGAACCCTTCGGAAGATTGGACACTAAGGAAAAAAGAGACTCAGTAAAACAAAACTTTTTGGATGGTGGACGCAACACGCATTACCATCATGATGCAACGCTCTCGTATAATTTGCCAACGTCTAAGTTTCCATTGCTCGACTGGACGACAGTGCGTGCAAGCTATACGGCAAAATACGATTGGCTAGCTGGTTCATTACTCACAAGAAGTCTCGGAAATACATTGTCAAACGGACAAAATAAGAATGCAACTGTTGATCTCGATTTTGAAAGGCTGTATAGCAAATGGCGCTTTTTGCAGGCTGTGAACAGCGACATTAAATTTCCTAAACCTCCGCCGCAGCCGCAAGTTGCCGACACATCATCAAAGAAAAAGAAAAGAATAAAAACACCGGGTGAACTGCCGCAGTTACCGGGAGCAGTTAAGTTTTTGGGTAGAATTGCTACTTCGCTGAAACGTGTAGGCATTCAATACAATGAAGATTTGGGGACGTTGTTACCAGGCTATTTAGATAGCACTCGGTTTCTCGGAATGAACATGAGAAATCAGAGACCCGGATGGAAGTATGCATTCGGCTATCAGCCGGATACAACAGACATCAACAACTTTGGTGCAATAGGATTGCTGACGCATGATTCTCTATTCAATGCATTGATTCAACAACGGTATAATCAGCGTATCAATTTAACTGCGCAGATCTCTCCGTTCAGCGATTTGAATATTGATGTGACACTGGATCGGATGTTTGAAAAGAACTACAATGAGCTGATGAAGGATACAACAGGTTTTGCGGGATTGAAGCGTTTGAATCCGTATGCCAGCGGCAGTTTCAGCATCAGCTTTATTTCTTACCAAACCTTGTTCACGAGTTTTGATCCTAACGAAGTTTCAGATCTGTTTAGAAAATTTGAAACGAATCGTGCGGCTCTTTCGCAACGTCTTGCAAAGCTGAATCCTTACGCTAATCAAGCAATCAATCAGGGTGGTTACATTGACGGTTACACACGCTATGCACAGGATGTGGTAATCCCTGCCTTCGTTGCTGCGTACACCAATAAGGAC
Source organism: Bacteroidota bacterium (assembly GCA_023436425.1). Lineage (GTDB taxonomy): Bacteria > Bacteroidota > Bacteroidia > Chitinophagales > Chitinophagaceae > Flavisolibacter. Next base: position 12,009 of record JAEZJD010000192.1, read on the forward strand.
CCGAATGAAGTTGCAGTGATAAAAAGTGCCAACCCCAATCTGCGTTCTAATCCATTTGGTGGTTTTCTGCCGAAGCCAAACTGGAACCTCACTTACAATGGACTCTCGCGATTACCGGGAATGGAAAAAATATTTACCAGCTTCACTGTGCGTCATGGCTATAACAGCACGTTGAGCATGAACAATTTTACAACAGCATTGCTTTTCCAGGATCCTTTCCACGCCGGTTATCCATATTTCCGCATGGACTCTGTCGGGTTTGTTCCATACTTCCTCGTTCCTAACGTAACTATTCAGGAGGCGTTCAGTCCTTTGGTTGCTGTGGATATGACTTTTGTAAACCAGCTTTCTGCCCGTTTCGAATACAAGAAAAGCAGGCAATTGAGTTTGAGCCTTATTGATTATCAATTGGCAGAAAACAGATCCACGGAATACACTTTGGGCATTGATTGGCGAAAGAGAGGTTTGCCATTCCTGCGGAACGTGAAGATTGGCAAAAATGCGAAGCCTTTGGACAATGATGCCACGATGCGGTTTGATTTCAGTTTAAGAGATGATGCGACCGCCAACAGCAAACTGGATCAGAAACTCGCTTATGGTACAGCCGGACAGAAAGTGATTCGCATTGCTCCATCGATCGACTATGTGATGAACAACCGTGTGAACCTGAAATTCTACTTCGAACAAAACAGAACAATACCCAAAATTGCTACCACTGCGCCTTTGACAACAACAAGGGCAGGAGTGCAGGTGAGGGTAGCACTCACGCAGTAATGTAGATTGATCTCGGTTTTTCTGCGGAATACCTTTCTAGTCGGGAGAGGATGAGCTGTATTTTGAGCGGGATTACTTTCTCAGAATTTTATCCATCGCTTTTCCTTTTGCCAGTTCGTCAATTAGTTTATCGAGGTAACGAATCTTTTGCATCAGTTTGTCCTTGATCTCTTCGACGCGATAACCGCAAATTACGCCTGTTATTTTTGAAGCATTTGGATTAATTTGAGGTGCCGCTCCGAAAAAATTTTCCAGGTCCGTTTTTTCAGTTAGTTGCTTTTGAAACGAAGCTTCGTTGTAGCCGGTAAGCCAAAAAATTATTTCGTCCAATTCTTTTTTGCTTCGACCTTTTGCCTCTACCTTCTTTATGTACATGGGATATACATTGGCAAAAGGCATTTTGTATAATTTCTCTTTGACCATTGTTGTATTTGAGAGTTGTTTGAAAAATACTTTGAATTCTTGGTCTATTTTTTTTTGCGATGATTTCTAAAATTC
>JAEZJD010000242.1 GCA_023436425.1 Bacteroidota bacterium
CGGCGGCGGTGGCGGCGGTGGTGGCGGTGGCGGTGGTTTGTCCTGGTCAATGTTTTGAACTACCACATCCCGCACATCAACTTGCCCATTGTCAGACGCAGAGAACGCCTTTGATAAAAAACTGGCTGCACCCACTGCAAGAGCAACTGCAGCTGTTATTATCAAAGCAAGCGTAATTCGTTTATTATACTTTCTCCTCAATTCATAAGCACCGTACTCTTTGTTCCGGTCCTCGAACAGAAGGTCAAGCATATCTGATTCTAAAATCTTTTTCGCTTCCATTTTTTAGTGTTTAATAAGCATTACAATCTACCTGCCCTGATTGCTTGCCTCAGTAAGTTGGATAGCTGTTTCATCCTGCGGAGTGACATCAATGATTGCAAAACGTTTTACGTTATTGATCGTCATCTCATCCAAAATATCCACAGTGTTTTTATACGTAGCCTCTTTTGTCGGCTTTATAATGACTACATAATCTTTGTCCAGACAGGAAGTTTGATCACCACCATTTTTCTCCCAGATTTTTTTACATCCTTCGTCATGCACGTGCCTGCTTTCAACGTCTTTTTTCTTTTTTATGATCTCATCTCTAATGTCCTTATAAGTGCTGCTCTTGAAATTAGATCCATCGCCCTGCAGCTGACCTTCATAATAAAACAACTCATTGTTTTTGCCTAAAAGGATGGTGAGTGTGCTGGACTCTTTAACTTCCGTCTGATCCTTTTCATTCTTTTCATCCTTGGGCATGGTAAGCCTCATGGTTGTGGGCGTACTCATGGTTGTAGTGAAGATGAAGAAGGTGATGAGCAGAAATCCCAGGTCAACCATCGGTGTCATGTCCACCCGCGTTGACAGCTTCTTAGCTTTTTTGACCCCCGGTCCTTTCTTATGTCCACTATCACTACTGGAAACATCTATATCTGCCATGTTCTACTTTTTTAAAGGTTAAGACTCATCATCGGTTTTACCCTGCTGACGAAGCTTGTAAAGTTCTGTTCCTTCAGGCACTCCTTTAGGATCGGTAATCAACTTGTACTTAAATAATTCATTGGCTCTTAATGCATCTATTACTCCTTTGAAGGATGGAAATTTTGCATTGTTGTCACCCTTGATCATAAAGTCCGCTTTCTTGCCGCTGAATACCACCTTGGCAGCGCCTAGCCATGTAGCTAACTGATTGTCTGCAGAATCTACAGGTATTCCTTTCTGTTGCATTTTATCACGCTGATTAACAGGCAGAGCCAGAACAGATTTTAATTCGCTAAACGGAGATCCTATCATCGCACTTGTCTGAAAGGAACGCATTTCATTTTCCGTCAAACCTAAATTCCTGTTCTGATTGACGTTTTTAATCAGCTCATACTTCAACTCTTCATCGTCCTTTTTCTGTACGTTCATCGTAAAGTATACACGCCCTGCAGAATCAAACGAGAGAAGAATCGCGTCCTGCTCCTTCAGTTTAGCAGACGAAACAGAGTGCGGAGTGGTGATCGTGATCGGCTCCGGCGGTTTGAACTTTGTCGCCAACATGAAGAAAGCCAAAATAAGAAAGGCTACATCCACAAACGGCGTCATGTCCGTGGCTGTGCTCTTTCGTGGTATTTTGATACTCGGCATATTTTATAATTGTAAATGAGATTCAGAATATTCTAAAAATCCATACAGCTGTTGCTGATTATTTGTACAGAGATGCAAAAGACTGTGTTAATGTGAAGCCTGATTCATCAATGCCGTAGGTGATGTTGTCGATCTTAGTCGTGAACACGTTGTACATAATGAGAGCGAGCGCTGAAGTACCGATACCCAACGCAGTGTTATACAACGCTTCGGAGATACCAACGGCGAGTTCACCGGCGTTACCACCACCACCTTGCTCACCCAAAGCAGAGAACGAACGTATCATACCGATAACCGTCCCGAGCAGGGCGATCAAGGTACCAACGGAGGTAATCGTTGAAAGAAAAACCAGATTTTTTTGCAGCATCGGCAGTTCCAACGCTGTAGCTTCTTCTACTTCTTTTTGAATGGAGAGCACCTTTTGTTCTGTGTCGAGCACGTTGTCGTTAATCATTTCTTTGTAGCGGCGAAGTCCTGCTTTCATTACATTAGCTACAGAACCACGTTGCTTGTCGCACTCTGCAAGAGCAGCGTCAACATTGCGATTTGCCAGGTGATATTGAACACGTCGAATGAAATCTGCAATGGATCCTTTACCAAGTGCTTTGCTGATCGTTAAAAATCTTTCGATTGAAAAAGCGATTACCATCAGAAACATGCCAATCAGCAACGGAACGATAATACCACCTTCGTAAATGCGATGCCATGCATCTTTTGGTCCGACGTGGTGCGGCCAGAAGGCACCTTCGCCAGGCTGTCTGAAGCCACTTGGATCACCCATCAAAAAGCGCCAGATGGCGTAACCAGCCAGGATACACAGAATGGGTGCCAGGTAAGAAATTACATTACCTGATTTTTTTGGTTGCACTGAAGTGGCCTTTACAGTTGAAGACGAAGTTGAAGTTGAACTTGCACTTGCAGTCGGTCTATTCTCTGCCATTTTTTAAAAGTTTTTAATTTTAATTGTTTAGACTTTTTCTTCGGGTCACAAGTGTACACAAAAAATGTATTACTTGTTTATATCGGTCGCATTTTTTCCTCTAGAAATCCAATTGTTTTTATAGTGGAAATACGATGAACTTCAATTGAGCGCTCTATAACATCCTGAGTGATTATTCATAACGCAACGCTTCAATAGGATTTAGCTTCGCCGCCTGTATTGCAGGATACAACCCCGCAAGCAGTCCAACGATGGAACAAATAATGATTCCATACAACACCCACATCCAGGGGATGAAAAAGGACGTATCTAAAACGATTGATAAAAGATTACCAACCAATACGCCCAGTGCAATGCCAAGCAATGCACCAATGATGCAAATGAGCACCGCTTCCAGCAGAAATTGCTGGTAGATCATTCTCCCTGTTCCGCCGATAGCTTTCACCACGCCAATTTCCTTTGTTCGCTCCGCTACAGCCACCAGCATAATGTTCATTAATCCAATTGCCGCACCAATTAGCGTGATCAGACCGATAATAGTAACAGATGTGGTGAGCAGCGAAATGCTCCTTATTGCTTTTTCCGCAATGCTATTGCTGGCATCAATATTAAAATCGTTTTCCTCTGTTGGATTTAGCTTTCGAATGCCTCGAAACACTCCCTCTGCTTCACCCATTGCATTTTGAACCTGGTGCACATCATCTATGCGCACGCTGAGATTAAAAGAATTGGCAGGGAAGTAGCGGCGCAGCTGCTTATATGGAATTATAGTCAGATTATCTCTGCTAAACCCAAGCGTTGAGCCTCTGGCAGCCAAAATACCAACCACAACGCATGAAAAATCGTTTATACGTACTACGCGGTTAAGCAACAATCCAGGCTTTTGCGGTGATAGCTTTTTGGCAATGTCGGCACCTAACACGCAAACACTGGAAGAAGACACAACTTCCTGAGGAGTTAGGTTTCTACCCTGTGCGAAAGTGAAGCCATTAAGGTCAATGAAATTTTCATCCCCTCCCACCAACGTTACATTTGGAGTCGTCTTTTTCTGATAAAACGATACTCTGTTTCTGCTGCCGCCCAAAAAATATAAACTCACCGTCGCAGGAAAAAGGAATTGTTGTTTAAACTGTTCCGCATCTTCTTCACTGATTGCTTTATTTTTATTAGTCGTTTTTTCTGCACGTGGATTTCGTTGCAAGCTCCGCTTCTTGCGAACAGTTCCGAATTGAATATTACGTTCCCTGCTTCTGATGGTGAAACCATTTGCCCCCATTGCAGAAAAGCTTTCAGACATTTTTTGCGTCATTGATCCAATTGCAGTGATAATTCCTATTAATGCCATAATGCCAAACGCGATGATAGAAACGGTGATGGCAGTTCTCAGCATGTTGTTACGCAGCGAACCGGCGGCCAGAGCAAGATTATCGGAAAACTTCATGAGCAGTGAAGTCGACTAAATTATGGTACCGCTTAAAAATACAACCAATACAGCAACACGTCAGGAAATACCCCAAGGATGATTGTGAGTACTGCAACTGAAACAAGAATGTATTTAAAACCGGTCGACACCTGGATCGTCTGGTTGGTAACTGCATCCCTGAAATACATCGCCTGTATCAAACGGAAGTAGTAATAAACACTGACTGCAGCCATTAACACTGAAAATATCGCCAACCAAAGATTGCCTGCTTCTATAGTTGTGCGAAGCATAAAGAGCTTGGAAAGAAAACCCGCGGTCAAAGGGATTCCCGCCAGCGATAACAATAGAATAACCAATGCACCCGCCAGCAAAGGCTGTTGCTTTGCAAATCCGTTAAAGCCGTCAAAAGAATAATCATTCATTTTCACCAGTACAGCAAAAATGCCAATGGTAGCCAATGAATATGCAGCGGCGTACAACAGCAATCCCTCTCTTGCTTCAGCGCTAATGGAGTACACAGCCAACATCATAAAACCTGCCTGAGAGATGCTTGAATAGGCAAGCATTCTCTTTACACTTTGCTGGAAAACGGCAGTAATGTTGCCAATAAAAAGCGTAGCAGCAGCAACAACGCCAACGACTAATTTCCACTGAGGTCTTATATCGCCAAAACCTTCCGAAAACAATCGCATGAAAGCAATAAAACCTGCAACCTTGACGACGGTTGCCATGAAAGATGTGACAACTGTTGGCGCTCCATCATACACATCGGGAGTCCAAAAATGGAATGGCGCGGCCGAAACCTTGAATGACATCGCAAACAGCACCATCAGCAATCCCGCAATAAAAAGTACCGGTGTTTTCTCCGTTGCAAAAACAAACTGCGATGTAATGAAACTGCCTGTTGCACCATAAATCAGCGCTATTCCCATCAGCATCAAACCTGTAGAAAAAGTGCCAAGAAGAAAATATTTCAGAGCAGCCTCATTGCTCTTCAGATTGCGCTTGTCGCTACCTGTTAGTACATAGAGTGGAATAGAAAGGATTTCAATCCCTAAAAACAACATAAGCAACGACTGGAAAGAAGCAGAAATAATTACGCCGCAGAGAACAAAAAATATCAGCGCATAGTAATCGCTGTAATTCTTCCCAATGTGCTCGATGTCTTTCCCCGACAACAGAAAAAATATAAACGTGCACAATGTCGCGATTAGGGTAAATAACAACGAAAATTTATCAAACAATAAAAATCCTTGTGTGTTTATGTGAAAAAAATGAATGCCGCGCAGATCCAAAAAAGTGACCACAATGATCAAACCGAGAAGAACATTCGCTGCCAGACGGATGGAACTTTTTTCCCGGATGACAAGTCCTGCAAACATCATCAGAACACCGGCAATGGCAGAAAAAATTAATGCATTCATTTTTATCTCCCTGAAAACTTTGTTAGGTCAGCCTGAGCCAAAATAGATTTCACGAATTCGTCGGTTATGTTCAGCATTGGCTGCGGATATACTCCAAAAAATATGATCAGAACAACCAAGGCGGACATAGCCAATATTTGATTGGCACTGATGTCTACTGCAAAAGCGGTTGTTTCGCTTTGCACACCAAAAAACACCTGCCGCACCATCCGCAACATGTACACGGCAACCAGTATGATACTTATCAAAGCCGCAACCGTAAATACGAAATTGTACTTTGTTATTACAGAAGTAAATATTCCGGTATACATGGAAAACTCTCCCACGAAAGCATTGGTGAGTGGTAAAGAAACATTCGCCAGTACCACCACGACCAGTAATGTGGCAAGAACCGGCGCCTTTGCAGCAATACCGCCCAGGTCGGATATTTTTCTTGTACCAAACTGCTTCTCTATTGCATCAACAAAAATCCACAACCCGATGATGTTGACGCCGTGGCTGAACATCTGTATCATCACCCCTTGCATTCCAATGTGCGTGGCAGAAAAAATCGTAAGAACCATTAGACCCATATGCGCAATGGACGAATAAGCTACCAGACGCTTCAAATCGTTTTGCTGAATAGCCAGGATCGACGCATAAATAATTCCAATAACAGCCAGTGATGAAACCACATCTCCCCACGCATAAGTGGCACTTGGAACAACGGGGAAAACCCAGCGTATCAAGCCATAAACTCCCATCTTCACCATAATGCCGCTCAGCACCATCGTAACAGCAGCAGGCGACTGCTCGTATGTGTCGGGCTGCCAGGTGTGGAAGGGGAACACAGGCATTTTAATGGCAAAAGCAATAAACAACAACCAAAACAGCCAGCCTTGTGTGGCCGACGAGAGCTTCAAGCTGTAAAACGATTCAAGGTCGAAAGACTGATCAGGAGTTTGAAAATACAAGTACAACAATCCGAGCAACATTAAGATAGACCCGGTGAACGTGTAAATAAAGAATTTGAACGTTACCTGAATTCTTCTTTCGCCACCCCAGCCCGAGCACAAAAAGTACACTGGCACAAGTACGAGTTCCCAGAAGAAGTAAAACAGCAACGCATCTGTTGCGGTGAAAACGCCCATGAGTCCTGCCTGGGTCAAAAGCATCAACCCGAAAAAATTATTTGGCTTACTGTATGGGTTTTTCCAGGTTGCTAAAAAAATAATGGGATAAGAAACGGCGGTTAACAAAGTCAGTATCTGTGCCAATCCATCCAGACGCAACGAAAAAGAACTGCCCAAGGTACCCATCCATGCAGCAGAAAAATTCAGTTGATCTGCAGATTCAATAAATGTGTTAGCGGCAATTGAGAGGGCTAAAACAACAATTGAAATAATCATTGACCACGAACGAACGGTTTTGTCGTTCTTGATGAAAAAAGCGAGTAAACCGCCGATCAATGGAATTAAGAAAAGCAATAGAACTATCATAAACTCACGTGAGTTACTTTCTTATAAAAAATTGCAAAACGAAGAACACCACCATGCTGATAACCATTAACAGCACGTAGCTACCTACCTGTCCGCTTTGAAGCCAGCGCAATTGGCGGCCACCGTAATTCACCAGTCTTCCTGCGCCATTTACCAAAGCGTCTATTCCGCCGCGTTCAAAATACCTGTTGGCAAAAGCGCCAAGCCCGTGCAGCGGACGTACAATAATGGTGTCGTACAATTCATCAACGTACCATTTATTTTCAAGTGTTTTGCCCAGCGCAGATGGTGCTTCTTCCCTATAGTTTTTATACCGGCTCCACGCAATTACGATAGCGATGATGGCGACGACAGTAGTGAGACCCATTAATAAGTATTCTGTTGAATGCTCCACTTCAACCACCCGTGACGGAATAACAGGTGACAAGAACTCAGAAAGCTTTTCCCCGCCGTGCATAAATATTTCCGGCACACCAACAAATCCGCCAATAATAGAAAGAACCGCCAGCACAATAAGTGGAATGGTCATGGCCGAAGGACTTTCGTGCACGTGCGCTCTCTGCTCTTCTGTACCGCGGAAGTTTCCAAAAAACGTGACAAACAACAAACGGAACATGTAAAATGCGGTGAATGCCGCAGTGATCAGACCAACAGCATACAAAATCTTGTTGTGTGCAAAAGCACTTAACAAAATCGAATCTTTGGAAAAGAAGCCTGAAAGGGGCGGAATACCGGCAATGGCAAGGCAACCAATAAGGAAGGTGATATAAGTAATTTTCAGTTTGCTTTTCAAACCACCCATAAATCTGATATCCTGCTGACCGCTCATGGCGTGAATAACAGAACCCGAACCGAGGAATAATAACGCTTTGAAGAAGGCATGCGTCATTACGTGGAAAACGGCTGCGACATAAGCGCCGCTGCCGAGTGCCAGAAACATATACCCTAATTGACTAACTGTTGAATAAGCCAGCACTTTTTTGATATCATTTTGCCGCAAGGCAATCGTGGCTGCAAGCAAAGCTGTGGCGGCGCCAATGATAGCAACAATGGTTTGCGTCAATGGTGCTGCGGAATAAAGGATGTTGCTGCGGGCAATCATGTAGATGCCTGCAGTAACCATCGTTGCAGCATGGATCAATGCGGACACCGGAGTTGGTCCTGCCATCGCGTCCGGCAACCATGTGTACAGTGGTATCTGGGCACTTTTACCTGTGGCGCCAAAGAATAATAGCAATGTGATGCCGATGATATCTCCAGATGAAAACTTTGCAAGGCCTTGAGCGGTGAGTACGTCGCTGAACTGAACAGAACCGGCTTTGGAAAAAATCCAAAAAATAGCGAGCAGAAAGCCGAGGTCTCCAATGCGGTTCATAATAAACGCTTTGTTTGCCGCTTTCGCAAAATCAACATTCTTAAACCAATAGCCAATAAGCAGATACGAACACAAACCGACGCCTTCCCAACCGATGAAGAGGATTACAAAATTTGATCCCATCACAAGGAGCAGCATTGAAAAAATAAACAGATTCAGGTAGGAAAAATATCTGCCGAAGTGCTCCCGCTTTTCTTCATGCATGTAAGAAGTAGAGTACACATGAATTAAGAATCCAACTCCGGTGATAATCAAAATAAAGAGCGTGGACAGCTGATCTATCTGAAATGAAAAAGGAATTCTAAGTGTGTCGATTTTGATAAAGTCGAAGTAATGAACGGGTGTGGTCGAAAAGTGTTTTCCAAAAAATATTACCAGCGTAATAATAAATGAAGCGAGAACTGTTCCACAACCTACAGCACTGATGATGCCTTTAGATAAAGCCTTTCTCCCAAGCCCATTAATTAGAAAGCCGAAGAATGGTAAAAGAGGAATTAGTAAAATCAGAGTTTTCATCTTACAAAAGCTGTGCGCTGTAGCCCAGAGCTGTTAATGTTTTAATCTGTTCAAAAAATTTATATCGATAGAACGTGTGTTTCTAAACAACATCACGATAATTGCCAGACCAACACTCACCTCCGCTGCAGCCACTACCATTATAAAAAATACAAACAGCTGCCCTTCTGTTCCCGCTGTTGCCATCTTCGACCCGTTTGCCAGGTGATGCATTTTGGAAAAAGCCACAAGCAAAAGATTCACAGCATTCAGCATCAGCTCTATACACATAAATATTATGATTGCATTGCGGCGTGTAAGCACTCCAATTATACCAATCACAAACAAAGCAATAGAAAGGAATATGTAGTAGTTAATCGGCATAGTTAGTCAATCTGGTGTTTATCAAGCAAAGGGCATCAGGCAATATTCATTTCTTCTTTCGGTGCTTCTAACTTCTCAATTTCTTCTCTTTTCAACGGACTTCCCCACTCGTCTTTCTTTCCAATAACCACAGCACCTACCATTGCACTTAAAAACAGAATGGAACTTATTTCAAACGGCACCACATAATCTTTAAATAACACGGTGCCAAGATTTTCGATCAAACCAATATCGCCTGTGCCTAACTGCGCCATATTTTTTTCTGTGTCGCGAAGGGCTGCCACCACTACCAATAGAAGAGTTCCGCCTGCAATGGTACCCGCTACCTTCAACCATTTATTTTTTGTTGGTTCTATTTCTTTGCTCAGGTTCATCAGCATTATGACAAACAGAAACAGCACCATGATGGCACCTGCATAAACGATTATATTCACAATGGCTAAAAACTGCGCATTTAGCAAAACATAGTGACCGGAAATGGTGAAGAAAGTAAAGATGAGCCACAGTACGCTATACACCGGGTTTTTACTGGTGATCACCATTAGCGCACCAAACAATGAAAAAATGGAAAGAACCCAGAATAGTATTTGCGAGATGTTCATTCTCTAAGCGGTGTTTTGTGTTTGTTGCTGTTTGTTCCGTTCTCCCTGCGCCTTTTTAAAACCTTCCGGGTCTGTCTGCGGATTTGGAATCAGCAAATCTTCTTTTTTATAAATGAACCCTTTACGGTTATAGTTTGAAAGTGCAAGCGTTTTCGTCAGGTAAACAGCGTCTTTGGGACAGGCTTCTTCGCATAAACCACAAAAAATACAACGCAACATATTCACCTCGTACTTGGCAGCATATTTTTCCTCGCGATACAAATGCTCTTCACCCGGCTGGCGCTCTGCAGCTTCCATTGTAATGGCTTCTGCAGGACAGGCAAGCGCACAAAGTCCGCAGGCAGTGCACCGCTCACGTCCTTCTTCATCCCTGTTCAAAATATGTAAGCCGCGATAAACATCAGAAAAGGAACGGGTCTGCTCCGGATAGTTAATAGTAGGCTTTCTTTTGAAAAGGTGGCTGAAAGTAATTGCCATGCCCTTGAAAATGGAAGGGAGATAAATCCTTTCCCAAAAGGTCATTGGTTTACGCTCCACCTGTTTATTCCTATTTGTTAATGACTGCATTAAATCCTTTTACTTTTCCGGCGCAAATTTAGCCGTTTTGATTAAGCTGATTATCTGCTTCTCTCCCTGTACGGAAGACGTCGAACAATCTTACAATGGCAAATAAACCAAACACTATAGCCAAAATGATATCTATTTTCTTACCACTTTCTGAATACTCGTAAAACCTCATTATCGCTGCAACAAAAAAGAGAACACATGCAAACACGTTCCATATCAGTTTCCGTTTATTTTTTGACCACTGCAGCATATTATTTATTCAACAACAGCACCACAGCTGCGGTGATAATCATATTTGCCAATGCAAGCGGCAATAAGCCTTTCCACCCCAGGTTCATCAACTGGTCGTAGCGAAACCGCGGTATAGTCCAGCGAATCCACATGAACAGAAAGACGAAAAACAGCGCCTTCACCATCAACATGGCAAACCCCGCTACACCAACCCACCAGTGATCGCCCCACGCCGCTTCATTCACAAAGGGAATGTCGTACCCGCCAAAAAACAGGGTTGCCATTACCACACCACTGATGAACATATTGATGTATTCAGCGAAAAGGTAAAAACCAAGTTTCATTGATGAATATTCCTGATGGTATCCAAAGTTTAATTCGTTTTCCGCTTCGGGCAGGTCAAATGGTGTGCGGTTACATTCCGCCAGCGCACAGACAAAGAAGATCAGAAAACCCAGTGGCTGATATATAATGTTCCACCCATTTTGCATTTGCTCATTTACAATCACACTCATGCGCAGCGAACCCGATATCATGAGAACAGCAATAAGCGACAAACCCATTGCTAATTCGTAAGAGATCATCTGCGAAGCACCACGAACAGCAGCGAGTAATGAAAATTTATTGTTAGAGGCCCACCCTCCTATCATTATTCCATAAACACCCAAGCTCACTACGCCAAATATGTAAAGCACGCCGATATTAATATCTGCAATCTGCAGCGGCACTTTATGTCCGCTCACATCTATGGTGCTGCCCCATGGAATGACGGCACTCGTCATGGTAGCTGTAATCATGGCGAGCATGGGACCTAATATGAAAAGCGTTTTGGAAGATGTGATGGGAATAATTTCTTCCTTCATAAATAATTTCAACCCATCGGCAAGCGGCTGTAATATGCCGAACGGTCCTGCGCGGCTGGGTCCGCGACGATCTTGCAGCCAGGCAGCAATTTTTCTTTCGAAATAGGTGCTATACATTGCAACCACCAAGGCCACTGTTACGATGAAGGCAACAAGAATTATTTTTTCTAAAATGATCCACCAATCAATCATCTGATCGAGAATTAATATTTTAAAAAGCTCTCCCTTTTATCTTTCTAATTGCCGGAATAGCTATGTCGAACACGATCATCGCCGCCGCCGAACTGCCTGCAATGATTACCGATTTTTGCACCGTCCAACCTATGAAATAATACATTACCAACGCTGCAATAATGCTGAAGGCGACAATCGTCATTATAGTCACAAGTATTTTCTTCATTAGGGCGTGTTTGGATTTGTTGAATCTGTTCCGGCCACGTTCCTGCCCAAGCCGATTTTTACATCAGTTACATTAGTTCCCGAGGCAGTGGGATTACCATTGAATGTTTCGTTGGTCGCCGGACCCGGTAATTCATTCAAATCAACCATGTTGACACCTGTTACATCGCGGATGTCTAACAGCAGGTGTGGCTGGCGCTTCATTACAGGTTCAAACAAGCCTTTTGGAACCTTCAGTTTTTCATAGTGCCCTGCTGAAATTACAGAATGCCTGTTTACTCTCGTAGGACCTTCCACCACCCAATCACTTGCCTTCTTCTTGTGAAAACGACACTCATTACATATCCAGTCTTCCACTTCACCCCACTGATCTTTGCGACCGGTGACCCGCAATACGTCATCGCCGCGAAGCCATAGTCTCACTTTTCCTTTACATGTCGGACAATCTCTGTGTGCATCCATTGGTTTGGTGAACCACACGCGATTTTTGAAGCGGAAAGTTCTGTCGGTTAATGCACCAACCGGACATACATCAATAACATTACCGATAAATTCATTGTCCAGGGCCTTTTCAATGTAGGTGGCAATTTGCGCATGATCGCCGCGATCCATTACGCCATGCTCTCGTTCACCTGTTAGTTGGTTAGCGGCATGAACACAGCGGTAACAGAGAATGCACCGCGTCATGTGCAGCTGAATCAGTGGTCCAATGTCAATGCGTTCGAAGGTTCTGCGGCGAAACTCCGATCTCGTTCCCTCAGTGCCGTGCTCATAGCTCAGGTCCTGCAAATCACATTCGCCAGCCTGATCGCATACAGGACAGTCGAGCGGGTGATTGATCAACAAAAATTCAACGACACCTTTCCGTGCTTCCAACACCGCCGGGTTCGTGATGTTTTCTACCACCATGCCATCCATTACCGCTGTGCGGCAACTTGCTACCAACTTCGGCATAGGCCGCGGATCGGCTGCTGAACCCTGCGACACTTTCACCAAACAAGTGCGACAGTAGCCACCTGTATTTTTCAGCTTGCTGTAGAAGCACATCGTGGGTGGCACGATATCGCCACCTATTTTTCGTGCAGCCATAAGAATGGTTGTCCCCGGCTCCACTTCGGTGGTTATGTTGTCGATGGTTACCTTAAATAATTTTTTTTCTTCCATTCCAATTCAAAATGCAAAAGTCAAAATGTAAAAGCTTTTCATTTTACGTTTTCCTTTTCAGTTTCAGCTTACTGCCACTTCGATAGGGTCTGCATAGTGCGCCAGCCCAAAATTTCTTTTTTGTGATTCTTCCGGTTGTAGCACATGCCACTCGAATTCGTCCCGGAAGTGTCTGATGGCAGCTGCCACGGGCCATGCCGCCGCATCCCCCAACGGACATATTGTATTTCCTTCTATTTTACTCTGCACATCCCACAACAAATCAATGTCGCTCATTTTCCCTTTTCCGTGTTCAATGTTGTTCAGAATCTTTTCCATCCATGCGGTACCCTCCCGGCACGGAGAACATTGTCCGCAACTTTCGTGGCGGTAAAAATGTGCGAGTGTCAATGTATGCCGAACGATGCACTGGTCCTCGTCGAGGACGATAAAACCACCGGAACCCATCATCGATCCTGTTGCAAACCCCCCATCGGCAAGGCTTTCATACGTCATCATCCTTTTTTCTCCTTTTGCCGTTTTCAGCAAAAGATTGGCAGGCAGTATAGGCACAGACGATCCGCCGGGAATACACGCTTTTAGCTTTTTACCATTTGCAATACCGCCGCAGTAGTCGTCGCTATAAAGAAATTCCTCCACTGAAATGTTCATCTCTATTTCGTACACTCCAGGTTTGTTGATATTGCCGCAGGCAGAAATCAATTTGGTACCGGTGCTTCTGCCAATTCCAATTTTTGCATATTCTTCTCCACCCATGCCAAGGATGGGAACAACTGCAGCAAGCGTTTCTACATTGTTCACTACAGTTGGCGAATCATATAATCCCTTTACTGCCGGAAACGGTGGCTTGATGCGTGGATTGCCACGTTTTCCTTCAAGTGACTCGAGCAAAGCAGTTTCTTCGCCGCAGATGTAAGCGCCTGCACCGCGATGTACATAAATCTGGCAGTCGAAACCGCTACCTAAAATATTTTTTCCAAGGAAGCCATTCGCATTTGCTTCAGCAATTGCCTGTTCCAGAATATCAACAATCCATGCATACTCACCGCGGATGTAGATATATGTGCGGTTTGATCCAAGTGCGAAAGAAGAAATAATGAGACCCTCAATCAACAAGTGGGGCAAAAACTCCATCAGGTACCGGTCTTTGAACGTGCCGGGTTCTGATTCGTCAGCATTGCAAACAAGGTAACGGGGCACACCTTCCGGTTTTGCCAAAAAACTCCACTTCATTCCCGTTGGAAAGCCGGCACCACCGCGTCCTCTTAAGCCACTTTTTTTTATTTCTTCCACGATATCAGCCGGTGCCATTTTGAAGGCTTTTTCCAAAACGGCATAACCACCATTTTTCCGGTAACTGTCGTAGTACCGGATACCTTCAATATTTGCTTTTTCTAATAAGATTTTTCTGCTCATTCCTACTGCTGCTGCTTTTGATAATTGAACATCCAACTCACGCCAAAGCGGTCTTTAAGCATGCCGAATCGTGCACCCCAAAATGTATCATTTAAAGGCATGGTAACCTGACCACCTTCCGACATTTTAGAAAAGATATTATTTATCTGACCTTCGTCGTCGCACTCCACACTCATAGAAATACCCACGTGTGCTCTCCCATCGGATTCGCCATGTCCCCCATCGGACGCCATGAAGTGAACGCCATTTGCCTTGAAACGTGCATGCATAATATGGTTTGGATCCACATTTTGTCCAGCCATTGGCGATCCCTCAAATCTTTTCAATTCCGTGATTTCTCCGTCAAACACTCTTGCGTAAAAGTTTAGTGCTTCTTCGCATGTGCCATTAAAACTCAGATAAGGAGTTAACGTCATAAAATCTATTTAAGAGAGTTTGACAGCCTGCCGTCCCATCAATCTCCATTTCTGTTTTTCTTTCACCCAAACCAACATCATCGAAAAATTCAAAGGGACTACAGTTCCATCTTTTTTTATTTCTCTCGCTTTGAATAAATGCCTTACAATCGCTACATCATCCTCAATGATCACATGTATGTTACTCACCGCTGTATCAGCGTATGTCGAACTGTTATTGCTGATGTTGGTAATTGCTTCGTCTCTCGTTTCCAATTTACCACCTGAGTGCCCGTAAGTAGCATTTCTGGCAAAAAGGTCTTCCAGAGTGGAGCGATCCTTTGTGCCGAAGACGGTGTGGCTCAACAGGTAGGTTCGTTCAATTAGCTGCCTTTCTTTTTTCGACTGAGCAAAGGTCAAAGAACTAACGACAATCGCAGCTAGAAAGAAAACACTTTTCATATCAATTGTTCATAGCCGCAGTGCGCCTGCACTCATCGACTATCTGGTCCACTTTTTCTCTTGTTAAATGTTCTTTGTAAAATTTTCCGAGCTGCATCATTGGTGCATATCCGCAAGCGCCCAGGCATTCCACGGTTTTCAACGTGAACAGTCCGTCGGCAGTTGTTTCACCCACTTTAATACCAAGCTTTTCTTTTATATATGCTATGATATCATCGCTACCGCGAACCATGCATGGGCCTGTTTGACAAACTTCGAACACATATCTTCCAACAGGTTTCAAATTGTACATGCTATAGAACGTTGCAACTTCGTACACCTCAACAGGTCTTAATTGCAACAATTCAGCAACGTAATTCATGGCTTCGATGCTCAACCAACCATTGTTCTCATCCTGTGCCATATGTAAGAGAGGAAGCAACGCACTTTTTTGCTTTCCGTCCGGATAGCGTGCGATTATTTCCTGAACCTTCTTTTGCTTTTCTTCTGAAAACTTCATGATAAACTCAAAATGTAAAATGAAGAATGAAAAATGCTGCTCTTATTTTACGTTTTCATTTTTAATTATTATCCGTCCATCTCACCCGCGATCAGGTTAAGCGATGACATGACGATAATTGCATCACTCAACATTCCACCTCTTATCAATTCCTCAAAAGCCTGATAATAGATAAAGCACGGCCTGCGCAAATGCAAGCGGTATGGCGCCCTGCCGCCATCGCTGATTAAATAAAAGCCCAATTCACCATTCCCACCTTCCACCGAATGATATACCACACCTGGCGGCATTTCCACTTCTCCCATAATAATTTTGAAATGGTAAATGAGCGCTTCCATTTTCGTATATACATCCTGTTTAGGTGGCAAATAATATTCAGGAACATCAGCGTGATAAACTTCAGCTTCCGCTCCTTTAAACTCCTGCACCTTGCGATATGCCTGTTCAATGATTTTTAAAGACTCCCACATTTCCTGTTCCCGAACTAAAAAGCGGTCGTAGCAGTCGCCGGTAGTTCCCGTAGGAATATTGAATTCAAAATCTTCATAACTGCAATATGGAGAGTGAACCCGTACGTCATAGTCGACACCCGCCGCACGGAGATTGGGACCGGTAAATCCGTAGTTTAATGCCCGTTCCGCACTGATAGGACCTGCTCCTATTGTACGCTCCATGAATATGCGGTTACGCACAAAAAGGTTCTCAAATTCCTCCAGTGCCGGGGGGTATTCTTTCAGGAATTTTTCAAGTTTTTCCCAGGCTATGTTGTTGAAATTTCGTTCGAAGCCGCCAATACGGCCAATGTTCGTTGTGAGACGTGCACCGCAAACTTCTTCCCAGATTTCATAAATCAACTCCCGAAATTGCATCAGGTACAAAAAACCGGTGTATGCACCTGCATCGACGCCCATCACAGAATTGCAAATAAGGTGATCTCCAATTCTCGCCAGTTCCATGATGATGACACGCAAGTAATCCACCCGCTTTGGCGTTTTTATGCCTAAAAGTTTTTCGCAGGTGGTGTGCCAACCCATGTTGTTGATGGGAGAAGAGCAATAATTTAATCGATCGGTAAGTGGCGTAATTTGATACAAGGGTCGTCGCTCGGCAATTTTTTCAATTGCCCGATGCACATAACCAATGGTCTGCTCAGCAGAAACAATGCGTTCGCCATCCAGTTCGAGAATATTTTGAAATACACCGTGTGTAGCCGGGTGCGTAGGCCCGAGATTGAGCTTTGTTGTAGTCCTTTCGAGGCTGCCTTCACCAAGTTTTGTATGTTTTTCTGCTACTGACATTACAATCCTGTTATTTGATCCTTTTCCGCCTGTGATATGGTGGTTGGCGAACCATCGGCCTGCCGGTTTCCAAAATCAAATGATCCGCCTCTTCCAAACATCTCATCATCTTTATCGAGCCGTGTCTGATCTTCCAATGGATATTCCTTCCGAAGTGGGAAGTAATCCATTTCATCCACATTTTGAATACGCCTTAAGTTAGGGTGATCTACAAAGTTGACACCGAAGAAATCGTATGCCTCCCTTTCGAGCCAGTTGGCTGCTTCGTAAATTTTGGTTGCGCTCAGCACATCCGGTTTTTCGATTGGGACAAATACTTTGTACCGAATACGGCAGTTTGCAACAAGATTATGGAGATGATAAACCACTGCTATTTCTCTTCCTTTGTAGGCAGGATAATGAACGGCTGTTAAGTCGGTAAGAAACCTGAAAGAAAGTTCCGCATCATCAAATAAAAACTGCATCACTTCGAGGTTCAATTCGTTGTTTGCTTCGAAAGTGAGCATGCCGTAAGGCTCCTGAAAATCCTTGACTCCTTCACCAAATTTGTCTACAAGCCGTTGTTTAATGAAATCGTTACTTAAGGCCATAACTTTTTCCGCTTTGAGCCATCAGCTTTGAGCGACAAGCCACAAAACCAGATGGGTTGCAACTTGTGGGCTCATGCTTATGCTTCTATTGTATTCCGTAACTCTCTAAGAGCTTTTTATAATGTTCACTGTTTCTTCTTCTGATACTTTCTTTTCCGACAAGGTCCTGAATTTTCATAAACCCGTCCAGAATTGCTTCCGGTCGTGGCGGGCATCCGGGAACGTAAACATCTACAGGTATAATCTGATCCACACCCTGCAATACGCTATAGGTGTCGAAAATGCCCCCGCTCGATGCGCAAGCGCCAATAGCCAGCACCCAACGCGGTTCTGCCATTTGCAAATACACCTGCTTTACAACAGGAGCCATCTTTTTAGAAATGAGACCTATGATCATCAACAGGTCGCACTGGCGCGGTGAAAATCCAACTCTCTCAGCACCGAACCTTGCAAGGTCGTAATGCGATGCCATTGTAGCCATGAATTCGATACCACAACACTTGGTGGCGAATGGGAGCGGCCATAAAGAGTTCTTTCGTGCTAAACCCACTACATCACTCAGCTTTGTGCTGAAGAAGCCTTCGCCCTGATACCCATCAGGCATGTCCACAATGCTGATATCTTTTTCAAGTGGTTTTTGTTTTATGTTATATAGAACCGGACGAGCCATTAATTGTATTTAAGATTTAAAATGTAATATTTAATATTCCTTTTCCCGCTATTCACCAGCCCGAATATTAAACACTCAATTAAATATGAATAACTAATCTTCCCACTCGAGGGCACCTTTCTTCACTATGTAAATAAATCCGCATAAGAAGAAAATAACGAACATCACTACTGCCCAAAAACCGCTCCAACCTAACCCTTTGAAATTGACCGCGTATGGATAGAAAAAAATTACTTCAACATCAAACAAAACGAAAAGAATGGCCACGAGGAAATACTTTACAGCCACAGGCTCTCTGGCCTCGCCGTGAGACTTGATGCCGCTTGTGAAGTTTTGTAATTTGTCAGCCGTTCTTCGCTTTGGTCCGAGAAGGTGGGTGACCACCATCAGCAAGACAACCAAACCGCCGGCAAATAAAAATTGGATGGCGATGGGCAACCAACTGCCCGCGCTGTTAACATCTGAAACAGCCTTGGTAAAATCGGTTTGAAGTAGATTGAACATAGCTAAATGGGCAGGCAAAAATAAGGCTCATTAACGTAACGTTCACTTCTTATTTGGCTGATGTTTGTCATAAAAAAGCCTCCCGATCGGGAGGCCTTCGTTATTTGCCGCTCTTAATTTTTGTTTTCGTTTTTCCATCGTCCGTTTTCGACTTTACTTCAGTTTTCGAAGATGGCTTGGCTGCTCCCCCCTGCAATGCTTTTTGTATAGCAAGCAGATTGGCATTCGAAGGATCAAGTGCCAATCCTCTGTTGAGAAAGTCGAGCGCTGCACTTCTGTCTGCTTTTATGTTATTGTAGTAAATAACAAGTTCGTTCGCTGCTCTCACGCCTTGTGCTTTCAATCTTTCTTTATCTTTTTCAGCTACGGTCAATACCTTTTCCCAGGATGGAACAGCTAATCCCGCTTGCCGTGTTGAATCGAGAGCAGTCAAGGCGAGAGCACTCCAATAGTAACCATGTATGCTGTCGGGTGCCATCGCGGAATATATCTTGCCGATACTGTCTGCCCGCTGATAGGCGCTACCGAAATAAAGTGGCACGGCAACGTACCTGATTAGCTCGTCTTTGTCGGTTCTGCCTCCAGGCTGCGTTGCACGAAGCTGATACGACATCAGGTATAGCTCTCCTTCCAACATCTTTTGGTTGTTGGAACGTGCGTTTTCAATTGCTTCATTCAACATATTTACCTGACGCGACAATACGCTGTCCATCTGTACCGCCTTCGCTACGTCGGCACGCACAAAGTCGGGATTACCTCTGCCGCAAGCAGTTGCGTGCAGAATATAGTCTGTTCCGCGAAGATCCTCCTCCCCTGCTTTTTGCAACAACAAATCAGCATTTTGACAAGCTGCTGTAGTGTCCTTCATTCCAAGATAACTGTACGCGAGCAAACGGTATAGTCTAGGCCGCGGCTCAGTTACTTTTGAAACAATGTTTTTAGCCGTGCTAATAGCTTCCGTAAACTTGTTTTGAACGTAATACGTCTGCGCCAACAGGTAATCATTATTTACGCTTGGATCGGCAGAAGCGCGAAATTTATTGGCAAAGCTTTCTGCAGTAGCGAAATCTCTTTTTTGCCGTAGATAATAGTCATAAAGTTCTTCGTATGCAGGCGCAAAGTTTGGATCAGCTGCAGCAGTAGCATTAAGATTTTCCACTACTACGTCCCAATTATACTGTGTTTTGTATAGCGATGCGATTCTGAATAACGCTGGCGCATAGTTGCCAGCTTTTCTGTAGGCCTGTATTGCTTCACCACCTTTGTGTTGTTTGCGATACGCGTTGCC
Organism: Bacteroidota bacterium; assembly: GCA_023436425.1. Lineage (GTDB taxonomy): Bacteria > Bacteroidota > Bacteroidia > Chitinophagales > Chitinophagaceae > Flavisolibacter. The sequence goes on from JAEZJD010000242.1 coordinate 20,085, forward strand.
AAGGGTAAGAAATATATCGGGATTGGTGGGTGCCGCCTGAGCGGCCTCGTTCAACTTGGATATGGCATATGCCAAATCACCGCGTGGGTTTTTATCAGTATGAGCGTTGACATTTGCCCGTGCAACCGCGACAAGAATGTTTGGATCATTCCCTTTTTTTCCACGGCTGGTGGTAATAGCTGATTCAAAAAGTTGGCGAGCCTCAGCAGATTTCCCGTCCAGCAAATTCACCTGACCCATTCCAGCCATAATCAACGGTGCATTGCCGTTTGCTGAGAGTGTTTTTTGATATAAAGACCGTGCAGCGTTTACATCTCCGGTGGTCAAATAAGTCTGACCCAGCCAATACACAGCTTCGAGGTTGTTGGGATTGGCTGCAACCATTTTTTCAAAAATCGATTTTGCACTTTGGTATCTTTCTGCATACAAATGACCTACACCTTCCTGAATGGTTTGTGCCAGTGCTGTAATGGAAAGAAAAGCAGCGAAAAACAGAGCGATGGCTGATTTCTTCATTTTTGAATTTTCTTTTTAAGAGTTAAAAATATTGGAATTCGTTTACTTCCAAGTTGTTAATCTTCCTGCAATTCAGCATTGCGATTGTAAAAAGGCCGCAGCGCCGGAAAAATGTATGACCGCCTGAAAATCAGTTGTCCGCGATCCTTAGATAAGAAGTCTGCGAACCCGTGTGCTACTCCATAATGTTTTTCCTTCAGCACGTAAACCAGACTCCTGATCATTGGGTAGCCGCGTGTGTAAATAAATAACTGCACCGGCGGCACATAACCGTTGGTACTATCAGTGCTCTCTAACCTTGCCACCTTTATCTTTTTCAAAAAACCGAGCTGCGAAGTATCTTCTGTATTCGCCACCCAGCTTACCCCAATGAAACCAACAGCTTCAGGAGTTCTTGCAACATAATCTATTACACCCTTACTACTATCGGCTGCTAACACATTTGATCCGAGGCTTTCGCCGTTCTGCAATACTGAATCTAGCAGAAATCGAACCGTACTGGTGGCTTTTACCCCATCCATCACAGGAATTAATCGTTTTTTAATGTTGCCGGTCAGCAAATTCCTGATTTCCTCCATGCTGAACATGCTGTCCTTTGCTGCAGGATTAACAATTACCGCGATGGCATCGTAGGCAACGATATTCCACGATGGATTGACTTTCAACGAATCAGACATCAGTATTTCTTCGTTCCTTGTGTAAGGTCGCGTGGCGATCACCATCCTGATGGAGTCAACTGCCATATCGCGCAGGCAATCCGCTTCCGGCTTGTAATGAACTATTATTTTAACTTTTGGAAACGATGATTCGTATACCTGAACCTGTGCGTCAATAACCGGCTTAAAACTTTCATCGCAACTTATGTGTATGACGCCGCTATCGTATGTATCGGTTGCCAGCGTTGCGCTTTTTTGTTTGCATCCAATACACCAAGTGAAGAGTAGCAACAGAGAGAAAATCCATAAACTGCGGCTGCTCATTTATAATAATTCTTTTTATATCATCTGTAAATTCTCCAAAAGCCATAAAGCAGAAAAAGAATTCCCAGGTACAGATAACAGCTTTTGTA
>JAEZJD010000252.1 GCA_023436425.1 Bacteroidota bacterium
ACGCTGTACTAGGCACACACGATTTTAACTGCCGGTTCATAGTCAATAAAAAAAATCAGGGAATTTGTGCCAATTTGAATATGGCTCTTCGGCTGGCTAAGGGGGAATATTTCACTTTTATCGCTTCTGATGACTGGGGTCTGATTTCACGATTCGAGGCTATGATAGATGTAATAACAGCAAATAATGCCAACGAAGTATGCGTGTACAGCGATGCGGTTCTTGTAAACAGGGAAAAACAAGTGATTGCGCCATCGTATCTTAAACATTTTCGACCTGATTTAAATTTTGCACCGCAAGGTGATGTTTACGTGGAACTGCTGAAAGGAAATTTCATTCCCGCAATGACAATTATGGTAAAGCGCAGCACACTTCTGCACATAGGCGGATTTGATGAAAAATTGAAATTCGAAGACTATGATATGTGGCTACGCCTGGCGCGACAAATCCCTTTTCAGCCTGCAGGTGGCAATGCAGCTTGTTACTACAGAATTTTAAGTAATTCATTGATTCGCCAACTTGGAGCGAGGAAATTCGAAGACACAATGGAGATCTTTCTCAAACATCTGGATAACCCGGATGATGTTTTGGAGTTAGTGAAAAGAACGCTTCGGGTTACATGTGAATGGCTGTATTACAGCGACTCGGAACAGTTTGATTTCTACTATTATAAGTTAAAGGAAATGAACAACTTAGATTCAAAACTTCGATTACTAAAACTCTTTTCCCTCCTCGGCGTGAGGGGTTCGTCGCTAAAAATGTTAAGTGACAAAACATTGCGAAAGGGAGGAGGTACTTTATAAAAATGTCTTGAGTGTTTATTATTTCGCGGAAGAGCTGGCATAATCTTTTAAACAGCTAAGGAAAATAATCATATGAAAAGGATCTATTTTTTCTTACTGTCGCTATTTACATCCGCAATTGCAATTGCACAGAATAGCGGTGGCGCTGATGTAAGCGTAGATGTTACGAAGAGCACAAGTTCGACAAGTTTCCCCTGGGTGTGGGTAATTGTAGGAGTCGTGGTGCTTATACGGTTGATAGTTTTACTCAGCGGTAGCAGAGGCGGTGGCGGCACAACGGTGATAAAAGACTGATAAAGGGCGGCTCTAAAGCTGCCTTTTGCTTTTTCTGATCAATCTGTTCTTTTGCGCAACGCTGAAAAAAAAAGCCCACGTAGTAAAAACAGCTGTTGCCAAAAAATTCTATATTGCCCGTTCAAATTCCTTTAAAACCATTCTTTATGAGAGTTGTAATTCTACTTGTCCTTGTCACCTTATTTTCTTCATTCGGAAAAGCCCACAGCCAGGCTGATTTAAGACTTCTCGGTTCGGCATCATCAACAACGTTTCTTGCACCGCCGAGTTCACGAACAATAACTTACACAGTTATGAATACGTCCCCTGCACTTACGGCGCAATCAGTTGTAGTTAGAGTAGCCAATCCGGCTGCATCGTATTCAATCAGCTTAGATCCCGCTTTTGCAGGAAATTCCAATTGGACTGCGTCTACATCTGGGAACTTCGTTCTGTTTACTTACACAGGAAATGCAGGAGTGATTGCCGCAAGCAGTAACATCCAATTACAGGTGATTGTCAATAGAGTTCCTCCGGCAGGTGGAGCAGAGTTTGCAGTGTCCGCGTCGGTGACGCAAAGTGTATCGGAAACAAACCCTTACGATAACACGTGGCAAAATCGCTTTACTTCACAATAATTTGTTTTTCACGATTTGAAAAGGTGAACAGATGTTCGCCTTTTTTTATGCCTCAAGTTGAACGTCTTGGTGTCCTGAAACAGCTTACCGCTCGATCCTGTATCTTGCAGCCGATCGTTCTGCCAATCAATAATGAGCAATTTTCCCGTAATCTCCATCTGCATTCCTGCTTACAAAAGAACTGAGTTTTTACAGCGCTTGCTTGATAGCATTGCTATTCAGTCATTCAGAGATTTTGAGGTAATTGTCACCGACGATAGCAGCGACAATTCCGTTGCGCTACTGCTTCAGAAATATGAAGGCGGTTTTAAGATCAAATATCAGAAGAACGCGGTGGCTGTGGGGTCTCCCGAGAACTGGAATGCTGCGATGAGACTTGCTACAGGCAAATGGATTAAGATCATGCACGACGACGATTGGTTTGCTCACGAAAGCAGCCTGCAAAAATTTGTTGATGCAACGAAAAATAATCCTAATACCGATTTTTTTTTCGCAGCGTATTGCAATTTTTACTCGAGCTCGAAAGAACAGAAGAAAGTGTTGCTGAACTCCATTCACCAGTCACTACTGAAAAAGCCGGTAACACTCTTCTCCACCAATTTCATTGGCCCACCAAGCGTGGTTCTGCACAGAAATGATGGGAAATACTGGTACGATAAAAATCTGAAATGGGTTGTTGATATTGATTTTTACATGTTGTACCTCGCTCATACAAAACCCGTGTACATTCCAGACGTTTTGATCAACGTCGGGATTCATGAAGAACAAGTAACGCAATCATCGTTTAGAATACGGGCGGTCGAGATTCCCGAAAATTTCTACCTGCTAAAGAAAATTGGATTTGCAAAGCTTCGTAATCTTTATGTTTATGACGCCTTTTGGCGTTTAATGCGCAACTTGAATATCTCGAATCTTGCAGACATTCGGTCTGCGGGATACACCGAAGAAATTCCTGGCGCAATTAATTCGATGCTTCACTTGCAAAATAAAATTCCGAACAAACTTTTGAAGTTTGGAGCGTTGTCTAAGACTTTGATGTTTTTGAGTTTTCTGCAAAATAGACGTCTTCTTCCGAGAACAAATGCAGCTTAGTGTCATCATAATAAATTATAAAAGTGCCGGTTTGGTGGCGAACTGTTTGCGCACCTTGTATGCTGAGACCAGCCGCATTTCTTTCGAAGTAATAATTGTCGACAACAACTCCGGTGATGACTCTGAAGCGCTTTTAAAGGCGTCTTTTCCTCACGTAAGATGGATTCAGATGACGTACAATGCAGGCTTTGCCAGAGCGAACAATGAAGGTATACGTCAGTCAGTCGCGGAGGTGGTCCTGCTGCTAAACGGCGACACTTTGATACAAACAAATGCTGTTGAAAACGTTTATCAGAATTTCACCAGCTCCGCGTACGTTGCATGCGGCGTTCAGTTGCTGAACGCTGACGGCACACCGCAAATCTCCGGGAACTATGCAGTAAAAGGCGGTTTAAATTATTTGCTTCCGCTGCCGTTTCTTGGCGATGCAGTAAAGGGAATTGGTAATCTGTTGCATGTTTCAAAACCCAATATTCCGTATTCAAATGATGTCGTAGAAGTGGACTGGATAAACGGCGCTTTTCTAATGGAGAAGAAATCTGCTATTGCGACTGCGGGTCTGTTGGACGAGGATTTTTTTCTGTATGCTGAAGAAGCCGAGTGGTGTAGCCGTTTACAAAAAACAGGCAAGCTTTGCATCTTCGGACAATATAAAGTTGTGCATCTGCAAGGTGAGACAACAGGCGTTGCATTTCAATCTGAGGGCAAGGGCTATTATAATGTGTATGACAAAAAGGGCTTGCAAATAATGTTGTCTAATCTCGTTAGAATCAGAAAGCAGTTTGGCGTAAGCTGGTTTTTAGTGATTGTATTTTTTTATTTTATGGAAATTCCGATTTTGTATGTGGTAGTGCTTTTGCAATTGCTTACCGGAAAAAGAAACTTTTCGTTTCGTGACGCAAATGGCTTTGCAAAAAATGTTTTTTTTCTATTGAAAATTGCTCCAACAATTGTTCGCAATAAGCCGCATTTGTATAAAGTGCTGTAAAACGTCAGTTCTCAATCAATTCAGCTGCTTTCTTTGTACTGTTTCCCCAATAAAAGTGCTGATAGTATTCCTGTGAAATTTTCTTGTGCACAGTGCTGAGACGAACTGTTTCATGTGCAAAGGCTGCCCAATCCGAATCCTTTACAACAGCAAGTTTTCCGTTACATAAAATAGGATCTACGCCGATCGCTCCAGAAGTGGTCGATACCGCATTACAATCGTAAGCGAGGGCTTCCACCAACTTTGTTTTAATTCCGCCGCCATCCAGTGTGGGATTTAGAAATACATCGGCACCCAAAAAATATGGTTCAATAGATTGCACAAAACCCGCAATAATAATTTTGCTGTGAGTTGGACTGTAGTTCTCCAGACCGGGCCCGCAAATCAAAATTTTATAGTTCGCATTCCGTCCATCCAGTACTGGGCAAATTTGCCGATCGATTGCTTTAAGTGCATCGATGTTTGGCTTGTAGTTGAACGAACCGACAAATAAGAATACCTTCTCATCATCTGCAATTGTATGTTTTTCTCGCAGGACTTTCTTTGCGGTTTGACGATCAACATCAGTTGGTGGTGCTTTGATTTCTGTTCCGTAAGTAACCACTAAACATTTTCGGGGCAGCAGCTGAAAGTTGTCTATTGCGTAATCCCGGTCATCTGCCTGTATAAAAAAGTTGTAGTCAGCAACTCTATGAATCCATTTTTCATAAAGCCACAAGATTTTCCACCACCACTTGCCAAAACTTTTAAATCGAAGTGACTCAATGTTATGAGAATGAACGATCAACTTACAGTTAGTAAAGTTGATCAATAAAAAAGCTAACCATCCGAAATAAGGATGTTCAATTAGCAGATGTGACGCATTTTCCTTTTTCAGAATTCTTCTGATTCTGAAAAATGTGAAAGGATTGAAATACCGCGAACGGGAAGATGAAAAGACCTTAATTGCCCTGTAGTTTTCAACGAGAGAATTGTCGTTATCAGCCACGGTAAGGCACACCAAAGTTTGATGTTGACCAAAGTACTTGTTGAACAATGCAATTCCTTTTTGCCCGCCAATTTTAGCAGGCAAAAACTTGTACGGTGCTATGCTCACGACAGTAGCCATTCATGTATCAGACGGTTGTTGCAGCGCCCGTGTTCCGTCTTCTGAACTCCCAAAATATTGCAGCGGCAAGAACAAGAATTGCAATGAGGGATGAAATAAATGAAATGTTGTTCCCGATTATATACGATTGTGGTTCGAATTTAAATTGCACTTTGTGATTGCCTGCGGGAATTGTCATTCCCCTCAACACATAATTCGTTTTTGCGTATGGCGTTTCTTTTCCGTCAATAAAGGCTTTCCAACCTAATGGATAATATATTTCGGAGAACACGGCAAATTGATCAGACTTTCCAGCGAATGAATAAGTGATTTCATCGTTATTGTATTCCACAACTTTCATGGTTGCGGATGAATCAAAAACCGGTTGCTTTGTCACAGCGGTTTTGAAGCTCTGTTGTACAATAGCTGTGTCTCTCAAAGAAGTTTTGTCCAAAGCAGCCATTTCTTCATCAGGCGAATTGACGAACCGAACTGATTTCACAAGCCACACCGGGCCAAATGCATCTGGGTTCAGCTGTGCTACTGCATTGCGGCCCGACTGATCAGGCGTGATGAAATATTTCGTGTTCAGCATGTTGAACACTGCCATGTTTCCGTTGCTAAGCTGCTTTTCAATTAAATCCTGGTAGATGCTCAATTTGGCAGGGTGATAACCGCCAACCGAATTATGAAAGTAAGAGGCTCTCGAACTTTGAAACGGTCCTTGGGGGTCAGTCTGATCAAAAACCCGAAACGGCTTGTTCGGATCGTTTTTAATTTGCTGATCGGCGGCAGTAGGAGTGAAGAACGATTCAAATTCTGACGGTTCCACAAAAGATTCATTGTTCAAATATCTTCTTCCTATCGGCAGTAGATCTATCGTAGATAATACAAGCAGGATGATCATCAGCGGCATTGGCTTCAGCTTGCCTTTTATGTAGGCACCAAGTAAAACCACCGCTGCTGCCATGAAGAAAAGAGAACGAAGCAAGTCTCTTCCAAATAATGACTTCCGGTCTTCTTTTATTGACGTAACAATTTCCTGCCCAAAGCTTTGTGCCTGCTGCTGCATTTGCGGTGACGGCTGTCCACCCTGAGAAGCTTGCGAGAGCATGGCGTTGGTAAAGTTTTCGCGTATTTGAGTGTCGTTCGATCCGGTGTAGTTGAACGTAAGATAACAGATAATTAAAATGGCCGCCAATCCCGCAGCAACATAAACCGAAAGTCTAAATTTCTTCCAAACATTTGCCTTCAGCTGATCATCATTCAACAACTGATTTACAACCATTGCGCCGGCGAGTGGAAACGTGAGTTGCGGCATCACCAGCGACATTGTTGGCGCCCTGAATTTGTTGTACAGCGGCAGGTAATCAAAAAGAAAATAGTTGAATGCTGAAAAATGTTTGCCCCACGCCAGTAATATGCCGAACAGGGTGACGGCAATAATCCACCACTTATGCCAGGTGTCTAAATAAACCATTGCGAGAATAAACAAAAAACAAATGACAGCCCCAAGGTAAACAGTTCCTGAAGTGCCTAGTGTTTGTGGTCCCCAATACGAATAACTGTTCGTCATTTGCAGCGCCTGATCTTCTGGAAATCCTACCTCGGTCATTTTTTCTGTGAAAGCTGTTGTACCACTATGTTCTTGTCCGCCGTTGCTGCCACCATAAATGCCCGGAACGACGAGTGTCAGTGTTTCAGAAATTCCATAGCTCCAGCTAAACGCATAGTCTTTATCCAACCCGCCTTCAGTCTTGTTTTTCTTGTTCTCTGTTTGCGTTAGCGCTGAATGACCGCCCCGCATGGTGAGTTGTGCATATTCGCGAAGCGGAAGCATACTTACAGCAAACGTGAGAAATCCAATTATCGCTGCGCCCAAAGCAATAGGTAAACTAATTAGCTTTTGTTTCAACTCTCCTGATCTCCAGGCAGCAATCAAAGCAGCAACAATCACAAACAGGCACATAAATCCCGTGTAATAAATAATCTGCAGGTGTTGGGTGCCCACCTGATAACTAAAGACAATTATAAACAGCGCGGCGCCCCATAAATATTCTCGCCGCAAAATCAACAACAAACTTCCAATCACTGCAGGCGCCAGCCCTATCGCCTGCATTTTTGTGTCGTGCCCCACTGCAATAATTACGGGATCGTATGTTGCATACGCGTACGACAATGCTGCCATAATACCAATCCACGGACGTATCCTTAAAACACAACAGAGAAAATAAAAACAAATGCTTGCGAGAAAAAAGAAGTTGATTGGTTTTGGTAACCAAAGCGTCATCAGCCCATGAAGATAGCCGGTCAAAATAGGCTTGGTAGCATCCATAGCCACGGTGTATGCTGGCATTCCGCTGAACAAACTATTCGTCCATAAAGGAAAGTGGCCGTGTTGCTCTTTGTATTCGAAAGACTGTTGCGCCATTCCTTTCCATCCAAGAATGTCGTGCTGATTCACCACCTTGCCTTCCAATACAGGACTGCAGTAAAAAGCGGCTACTACAACGAAGATGACAACAGCGATAAGGTGAGGAAGCACTTTGGAAAACAAGCCTTTCTTCATAAGCGTTTTGTTGAACGAACCCACTTGTTGCAGGCAAGCAAAATAAATTCATTTAGAGTAATATTGTCAATGCGCCGGGTTTTATTTTTATCGAGAGTAGCTTTTATCTGCAATGTGTTTTTTGTAATCGCGGCAGCTGTGCAAATAACGCGTTTGTTTGTTCCGAACGACGTTGCATCAGCTATGGCATTTATCGGTTACTTTCTGGTGATTGTTTTTAACCCACTGGTAAACTTCATCTACCTAGTTTTGATTTTCACCAGAAAATTGCAATTGTTGCCCCGCTGGCTTGTTTTGGCAAACTTTCTATTTTTAATTCTTCAAATCACTTATCTCTTTTACCTGAATGATTCACCTCATACTTAAGGACAAAGCCAGCAAATTGTTCATCGGCTTCACTGCTTTTTTTGTAGCAAATGCTTTGATTGCTGAAGTAATCGGCGGTAAGATTTTTTCTTTGGAAAAATTGTTTGGACTTACACCGGCGAATATTTCATTGTTCGGACACGAAGGGCTGTCCTTCAGTCTCACATGTGGCGTGCTGCTGTGGCCACTTGAATTCATCATGACGGACATTGTGAACGAATACTACGGGCCAAGAGCCGTTCGAAGGATCAGCTACACGGCGGTGGCGCTTATCTCTTATGCGTTCATCATGTTTTACGCGAGCATGAGCATACCGCCTGCAGACTGGTGGGTCGGCTCCAGATCAGAGCAGGGGATTCCAAACATGCAGGCTGCGTTCGCCGGCATTTTCGGACAAGGCATGTGGATAATTCTTGGAAGTCTTGTCGCCTTCCTGGTCAGTCAAATAATAGATGTTTATGTTTTCCACCGCATAAAAAAATACACCGGCGAAAAGAAAGTGTGGCTCCGTGCGACAGGTTCCACGCTCGTCTCTCAACTTGTAGACAGCTTTGTAGTATTAATTATCGCGTTCAAATTAGGTAATAACTGGTCTTGGACTCAGGTAATCGCCATCGCCTGCATGAATTACATTTATAAATTTTCAATGGCTGTTTTGCTGACGCCACTCATATATGTTGCGGAACACAGGATAGAAAAAT
>JAEZJD010000005.1 GCA_023436425.1 Bacteroidota bacterium
GATTTATAGTTTAACAAAAGGTCAATATTCACCAACGTCAGAAAAAGGGAAAGTGACAAAGACAACTCCTTATGGTTCCATCGAAGAACCGTTTAACCCGACTGAGCTGGCTTTGGGCGCAAAAGCATCTTTTGTTGCAAGAACGCAGGATAGAGATCCGAAGCACATGCAAACAATTTTGAGAAGAGCGCATCAGCACAGAGGAACATCGTTTGTGGAAGTGTATCAGAATTGTCCCGTTTTTAACGATGGAGCTTTCTTTGCCTTTTCCGATAAGGAAACGAAAAAAGAAGAAGCAATTTTCCTGGAGCATGGCAAGCCGCTGATCTTCGGACAAAACAATGAAAAAGGAATTCATCTCGACGGACTCACTCCCGTAATTGTTGATATGAACAATGAATGCATGAACGATTTGTGGGTGCATGATGAAAAAGACAAAACAAAAGCAAACCTGATCTCACGATTTTTTGATACAACATTTAATGGTGTACATTTTCCAAGACCATTTGGCGTTATTTATGCCGAGGAACGGGGAACCTATGATGATGTGATGAAGAACCAGATGTACGACTTGTATATAAAGAAAGGCAAAACGAAATTGAACAAAATTTTATCTGGCGATAAAACCTGGGAGATTCTTAACTGACGTCTTTCAATAACGTACTAACAACCGCAGTGCGTCCCGCCTGCGGTTTTTTTATTTTAATAGCTGCCGACGGTACAACAAGTCGCCCCGATGGTTGAAAAAATAAAAGTTTGCGGCATTCGCATACAACGTCATGAGCAGAAAGCCTGGTGATGCTTTTGCAAATAATGTGTTGGCATCGGGTTTCACACTGTAAGCCTCAGAGCCGCCGCCGGAAATCAGGTAGTGGACAGATTCGTTTGGCAGCACGCTGTATTGCAGGATGTGATCGTGGCCGGCGAGATAAAAATCTGTCTTCGTTTGTAAGAAAATACGTTTGAACCGCTGAATCAAAACAGCTGTATTGCTGTGCGGCCCAGCAGAATAGACGGGATGATGGCCAACCGCAATTTTCCACGTGTCGTTAGATTCACTCAATGTTTTCTCCATCCATTTCCTTTGGGCTGCAGTGTCCTGCGAACTGTAACCAACCAGTGGCGATGTATCGGTAAAAACCAGTAAAACCGAATGCGTGCTGTCCACCTTTTTTCTCACTGAATAATATCGGGCAGGCATCGTCCAGCGTTTGCTGATAGCCGAATACTGCACTTCGGCATCCGCGTTACCTGCATAATCGTGATTGCCAAGTGTTGGATACCATGGAACCTGATGACCAGCTTTGTTGTACACTTTTTCAAACGACTCCTGCCAATGAACATCATACATGCTGTTCACACCTGCGGGGTAAAAATTGTCTCCCGTGGTGATAATAAACTGCACATTGAATTTTCGCGACGCCACATCCATTTGTTCGGCAACGGGGAGTTGCGCTTCGCCGCCGTATTTACCCCAATCTCCCAGCACAATAAAACTGATAGAATCTCCATGATTTTCTTTCCACGCGTTGTGAATGTCAATAGGTACGGTGCTTTTGTGGCAACTAAAACTAAAAGCCAATAAAATAACTGCGAGGATACCGAGTGAAAAGAAAAAAGTATTCCTACCGAAGTTCATACGGGCAGTCTTTAATTTGTGAGAGCAAAGAGCAGACCGAATAGCCCGCATATTGCGCAGGTCATGTCGTCAAATCAACATGACTATTGTCTCACGATAATTTGCAATGGAGCTCTCGCTGTAATCGTCGCTGACAATTACAGCAGCTTGAACTTTTTTTTCTTTTTCCTGGTAACAGACATGGCCACCAGAAAAGTAGCTGCTACAGCGCCGCTAATTACCAACTTTTGAATGGTTGCCTTTCTGTTGTATTTCCATTCAGCTGTCCAGCCGCGTTCAGCGATAATGTTCGGAATATGCCCGTGTGCAAGATCGTCGATAACTCCCTCTATCATATTTATCCTGTCCGCAAGAATAAGTGGCAACCAATGAGCATAGCTGCTTTCGCTGTTACGGAAAGCAAACCTGCGGATAGCACCACTTAACCCGGCTGGCGGCGACACAGTGCCGAAAACTGCGCTTAACCCCGGTCGTTCATTGGAATGCAGCACTTCAACCGTTGGTTCTTGCAACGGCGGTCGTTCCCAATTTATTCGTTTGTGATCATCGCCTGTATAATGCTTCATTGGGTACGTAGGCTCATTCTCCGGATCGGCATCAATACCCCATCCATTTATATGCGTGAAATTTTTTGATAAGTCTTCCATCTTAAAAGTTTTATGCTGCCCGTGGTGGAATCAATACTGGTTTAATACAATTGTCGCGTTTTGCTGAGAAGATGTGATACGCTTCAGAAATTTCTTCCAGTGGAATTCTGTGCGAGATGATTTCTTTTGGATTGATTCTTCCTGCCTGCACATGCTCAATCAATCGCGGCAGCAGACGTTTTACAGACGCCTGGTTTGCACGAATGGTAAGCCCTTTATTCACTACATTTCCGATGGGGATTAATGTATCAATCGGTCCGTACACTCCCACAATGGAAACAATGCCACCTTTTTTTACAGAATTGATTGCCCAATGCAACGCAGTAGCAGAACCGCCCTGCATCAGCATTTTTCTTCCGAGGATAGTTTGCATGGCCATGCCTGCTGCTTCGCAGCCAACTGCATCAATACATACATCTGCACCAAACCAATCTGTTGTTCGTTTTACAAAAACCACGGGATCTCCCAACGATTTAAAATTGTATGCTTCGCACTGTGCATAGTTGCGTGCAAACTCCAAGCGGTATTCCAGTTGATCGATAACGATTACTCTGGCAGCTCCAAACAACCATGAGCATTTTGCTGCCATGATGCCGATGGGACCTGCTCCAAAAATGACAACAGTATCGCCAGGTTTAATACCGCCCATTTCTGCTGCCTGATAGCCTGTCGGCACAACATCGGTCAGCAAAACAGCGTCATCTAAATCCATCCAATCCGGAATAACTGTAGGACCCACATCGGCGTAAGGAACTCTCACGTACTCGGCTTGCCCGCCATCGTAACCACCGGCTGTGTGTGAGTACCCGAAAATGCCACCGACAGCCGTAGCTTCAGGATTTGACTCATGACAGTTGCCGTAAAGTTGCTGCTTGCAAAATGCGCAGCTTCCGCAGGCTATGTTGAATGGCACCAACACACGATCGCCAACTTTCAGCTTCTGAACATCTGAGCCTACCTGCTCCACTACACCAGTAAACTCATGCCCGAAGGTCATGCCTACACGAGTGTCTGGAACAAGCCCATGGTATATATGTAGATCCGAGCCGCAAATGCAAGATCGAGTTACACGAACTATGGCGTCCTGCGGATGTAAAATTTCAGGGTCGGGTTTATTGTCTATGCGAACACGAAATGGTCCGCGGAAATTCATTGCCAGCATATTGTTATTTTAATTAAGACACTCGTGACTAACAATATGTTCGTGGACTAAAAAACGTGCCGTTTGTACTGCACAGCTGCATGAGCAAACAGCCGCAACATGGTGAAAGTGTTGTAGTATCTGGCACCAAAACGCACAAAGGGATTGCTGACAATTGCATAATCACAGCAACCCTGGCGATGTTGATGCCCCCAAGCCCACAAAAAAAAATGCAGAGGGCTCTTGCATCGGTATTGAAAAACCAACGCAACAACCTTACAACAAAAAGTTGAACATGGCAGATGTGTCAGCAGTTCGCTGGCATCTTGTGCAGCGGCGTTGTCCTACTTCATTAGCGACTGAATGGAATCATAAAGCTGATCTCTTTTGAACGGCTTTTCCAGAAAAAGATCCGCACCGTTTTCCAACGCAACATCTTTTGCAGCGCCGTCATAACCGGAGATCATAATAATTTTCGCCGCGGGGTGAATTTTTTTTATGGAACTGATGAAGTCAATCCCAAAACCATCAGGGAGTTTATTGTCGAGAATAACCACAGCCGGTTTTTCGGTTTGTAGATATTCTTCAGCAGCTGAAAGATTTTTTACATGATCAAGCTCCATTTCTTTTCCGTTCAGCATAATGTTCAGCAAAAGGCACATGTCGCCTTCATCTTCAATGATCAATACTTTCTTCGATTTAGTCTTGTCTAAAGTAGCTTGTGACATAAGTTCAGATTTTTTGTTGTTCAGCAGTTTGTATGCTGAAAGTAAACAATAAAAAATCGTTCCAACTGTTAAGGTCGCCTTTCAGATCATTTAAGATTAATTTTGAGTTCTTGTATAAATGAGCAATGATTGATACAGAAGCGCAGAGAAAGCTTGGCTATAGAAAAAA
>JAEZJD010000013.1 GCA_023436425.1 Bacteroidota bacterium
TTGCAACACTCCCTGCTTCGGCAAGATTTCCATATAATATTTGCAGGTGACCGGTTGACTTTATAGGACGATCGACTGGATGAATTATTTGTTGCCTGGAAAAATCCAGGTCGGGAACAACAGCTAAGTTTTCTTCCAGTGTCTTCCCGGTGACGGTCAGACAGTTGCCGTGCAAAAAATTATTTTTCAACAAGTACTTCATCACAGAAGGAACTCCGCCATGTTGATGAAGATCTTGCATCAGGTATTTTCCGCTGGGCTTGAAATCAGCCAGCACCGGAATGTTATTGCTTACAGACTGAAAATCATCGAGGGACAATTTCACATTAACGCTTTTGGCCATTGCTATCAGGTGCAAAACAGCGTTTGTTGAGCCACCTAATGCCATCACCACCACCATTGCGTTTTCAAAAGCGTTCCGCGTCATGATATCTTTCGGCTTCAAGTCTTTTTCGAGCAGATTCCGGATGGCTTTTCCCACAGCAAGACATTCATTTTTCTTTTCGTCACTTGTGGCGGGATTTGAAGACGAATATGGAAGGCTCATTCCTAAAGCTTCGATCGCTGCAGCCATTGTGTTAGCAGTGTACATGCCTCCACAGGCGCCGGCACCCGGACAGGAGTTCTTTACTATACACCGGAAATCTTCCTCATTGATAGTACCTGCGATCTTTTGACCTAATGCTTCAAATGCTGACACGATGTTCAAGTCTTGTCCGTTGTGATGCCCCGGCGCTATCGTTCCGCCATACACCATAATGGAAGGACGATTCAATCTGCCCATTGCGATAATGGATCCGGGCATGTTTTTATCGCACCCCGGCAAAGCAATTACTGCATCGTAGTATTGAGCACCACACACTGTTTCTATCGAATCAGCAATCACATCGCGGCTGACGAGTGAATAGCGCATGCCTTCTGTTCCCATGCTAATGCCGTCGCTTACACCAATTGTGTTGAAGATCAATCCAACCATGTCGTGATCACACACACCCTGCTTCACAAGTTTAGCGAGGTCATTCAAGTGCATGTTGCAGGTGTTGCCATCATAACCCATACTCACCACCCCCACCTGTGCCTTGTCAAAATCTTCGTCTCTCAATCCAATCCCATACAGCATGGCTTGTGCTGCCGGCTGCGTCTCATCTTTTGTAATCGTTTGGCTGTATCGGTTCAATCTGTTCATGCTACCTGGTGTGCTGGTTGAGAATATTTTTGGAGTACAAGATCTCTGTACGCTTTTTGAATTTTTTCTCCGAGTGATTGTTCCCATTTTAGTGGAAACACTTTATCGTCAAGAGAGTGGATGCCGATTACCTCTGCCGCCGTGCCACAGTAGAATGCTGCGTCAGCTTCGTAAACTTCGTCAGGCAGAATTTTCTTTTCCACTACTTCATAATCCAAGACGTGACACAACTCTATTACTGTCGCTCTGGTAATTCCGGGGAGAATACTTCCTCGTTCAGGCGTAAACAGAATGCCATCTTTTTCCATGAAAAAATTTGCTCCGGGTCCTTCCGCCACAAATCCGTTCATGTCAAGAAGCAGTGCTTCGTCATATCCCAGGTCTTTCGCCTCCTGAGTTGCTAGAATAGAGTTTACATAATGGCCTGAAACCTTCGCTTCGACCATAAAACTCGCCGACGAGATTCTTCTGTAAGACGACGTTTTCAGCCGCAATAATTGTGTGCCGAGGTAAGCGCCCCATTCCCACGCCGCAATAAGGAGATGCGATCCTTTTGCCTTCGTTAAAACCATATTGGGAGGGCAATAGACGAGCGGACGCAGGTACGCATTGCCAAGGCTGTTTTTTCTCAGCAGGTCATAAGAAATCTCAATTAGTTCGTCGTTATTGTACGGATATGGAATGCCTATTGCCTTCGAAGAAAACTCCAGTCGATTATAGTGTTCTTCTGCCTTGAATATTTTTATTCCGTTTTCAGTGCTGTAGCACCTAATACCTTCAAATGCCGCATAGCCGTAATGGATTGATTGGTCATACGCACTGATACTCGCTTCGGTGGCTTTGACAAACTCGCCCCTGAAATAAACAATCGTGTTATCGTTGTAATACATTAATTCAAATTTTGGCAATAAAAAAACCCGCCTTTTTGGAGGCGGGTTGTTGTGTGTTCGTTTTTTATTTACATACAATGTCCGCCTGCTATCGCTGGAATAATAATTACCACAATAATTAGGGCGACCAAAGATGACATGCGAATATTGACTGCTTTAATACACATAAAATGTTTCGCTGATCATAAAGATAGATAAAATGTATAACTGAATTTTTCAGGTTCAAGATTTTTTTAGATGATAGTTGATTTTCGCAATTCAATATTTGTCTCGTTCACTCCTTGCGACACTCGTCCGTTGATAAAATCACTCACCAGATCGCCGATGGTAGAAGTGAAATAATAATTCAGTGGATCAAGATCCCGGGTGACGAATTTGAAATTTAACGTCCACGCCACGGCCTTCCGTACACACTCTGCCTCGTCAGAAAGTTTGAAATAATCGAGCATCATCGCTGCCGATAAAATAGAGCCAATTGGATTGGCAATGTCTTTTCCGGTTGCCTCGGGGTAAGACCCATGAACAGGCTCGAATAAACTAGTATGTCCGCCAACAGAAGCAGATGGCATCATGCCCAACGATCCGGTGATCACACTTGCCTCATCGCTGAGGATATCACCAAACATGTTTTCGGTGAGAACAACATCAAACTGCCGCGGATTGAGTATGATTTGCATTGCGGCATTATCAACAAACATGTAATCTACCCTCACATCTGGATATGAAACGGCAAGCTTTTCTACCACCTTCCTCCACAAACGAGAAGTTTCCAGCACATTCGCTTTGTCAACCAAGGTCAATTTCTTTCTCCTCGACTGCGCAGCTTTGAAGGCTAAATGAGCAATACGCTCTATTTCCAATTGGCTGTAGATGCAGAGATCAGAAGCTTCGGTGCCGTCTGCGTTCAACTCTTTTTCCCCAAAGTAGATGCCTCCCGTGAGCTCACGATATATAACAAAATCAACACCTGCTAACTGCGAACTTTTTAATGGTGAAAGATGGTGCAATGAATCAAAAGTTGTAACCGGCCGAATGTTGGCAAACAAACCCAATGATTTCCTCAGCCGGAGCAATCCCTGTTCCGGCCGCAGTTTAGTGGATGGGTTATTGTCGTAATGCGGGTGACCTACAGCCCCAAGTAAAACTGCATCATTATCGGCGCAGATTTCCAAGGTTTCATCCGGCAGCGGATTACCCGTTTTCTCCAAAGCATCGGCTCCCAACAAACCATACGTATAATCGAATCGATGTCCGAAGCGTTCTGCAACAGCATCGAGTACTTTGACAGACTGCCGTGTTACTTCCGGTCCGATTCCATCACCGGGAATAATCGCTATTTCCTTTTTCATAATCGCTGCTTTTCAAATTTTTCTATATCGCTTTTCATGCTCAGCAAAAAGTCGATGTCATCATATCCATTTAACAAACAGTTTTTTTTATACTGACTGATTTCAAATCGTTCCTCTTCTCCGGTTGCGTCAATAGCCACGATCTGATTTTGCACATCAACAGATAGTGTAGCTCCATCCGGTTGTGAAAAGATTTTTTTTAAGAAGTCTTCACTCACCTGTACCGGCAATAACCCGTTGTTTAAAGCATTGCTCCTAAAAATGTCAGCAAAAAAACTGGATACCACGATTCTGAACCCGTAATCCACGATAGCCCACGCCGCATGTTCTCTCGAGGAGCCACAACCGAAATTTTTACCTGCAACCAGTATCGCTCCGCTGCACAGGAATTTATTTAAGACAAACTCACCATTGGTGCGCCAGTCGGCAAACAGGTATTCCCCTAATCCTTGTTTGGTGGTTGTTTTCAAATAGCGAGCAGGAATGATCTGGTCTGTATCAATATCTTCTATTGGGAGCGGAACAAATGTGCTTTGTATGAATGTCAGGGGTCTCATTGATTAACTTAATAGTTCGCGAACATCAGTTACAACACCAGTAATCGCTGCAGCCGCTGCTGTCAAAGGACTGGCAAGCAGCGTTCTCGCGCCTGCACCCTGGCGACCTTCAAAGTTTCGGTTACTGGTGGATATGCAGTATTCACCGGCTCCGATTCGATCTTCATTCATGCCGAGACATGCACTGCAGCCCGGCTGCCGAATTTCAAAACCGGCATCTTCGAAAATTTTGTGGAGTCCTTCGGCTTTGGCCTGTGCAGCCACCATTTGCGAGCCCGGGACAATTATCACCTTCACATTTTTATTTTTTTTCTTTCCTTTTATGACACTGGCCACCAGCCTCAAATCTTCTATTCGCGAGTTTGTACAACTTCCAATGAATACATTGTGAATCGGCATTCCTATTAATTGTCGCCGTTCTTCCAACCCCATATATGCAAGTGATTTCGAGATATTTCCACGTTCACTTTCGCCCTCTCTGCCGCCGTGTGTCGGTATCATGCCGTTGATGGGAATACCGGCCGCAGGATTAGTGCCGTACGTGATCATCGGTTCGATCTCCGCACTGTTGATGAAGATTTCCTCATCAAACTTTGCATCATCATCGCTGTAGAATTGTTTCCATGTAGCAACTTTATTATTCCACTCATCAGCCTTTGGTGCGAACTCGCGACCCTTCAAATAATGAAAAGTTGTTTCATCGGGTGCTATCAGTCCGCCCCGCGCACCCATTTCAATGCTCATATTGCAAATAGTCATTCGGGCTTCCATTGAAAGTTCCCTCACAGTGGATCCGGCATATTCGACAAAATAACCGGTAGCGCCGCTCGATGACATTTTCGCAATAATATGAAGTATGATGTCTTTAGAGACAACACCTTTCTGCAAGCCACCATCAATGGTGATACGCATTTGTTTCGGTTTGCTTTGCAGCAAACATTGTGAAGCGAACACCATTTCTACTTCACTGGTGCCGATGCCAAAAGCAATGCTGCCGAAAGCGCCGTGGGTGGATGTGTGGCTATCTCCACAAACAATGGTCATTCCAGGCTGAGTGATGCCGAGTTCCGGACCAATAACATGGACGATGCCCTGATGACGATGACCAAGGCCAAACAACCGAACATCATGACGGTTGCAATTTTCAGCTAATTTTTGGACCTGACTACGCGACAACTCGTCGCGAATTGGTAAGTGCTGATCAACGGTGGGAACGTTATGATCGGCGGTGGCAAACACTTGATTTGGACGAAAAACTTTTAGTTGCCGTTGCTCAATCCCTGCAAACGCTTGCGGACTTGTGACTTCGTGAATGAAATGTTGATCAATATAAATAACGGATAACCCTTCTTCAACAGTCCTCACGACATGCTTATCCCATATTTTCTCAAATAATGTTTTACCCATTGCTCATGCTATTTCAATTGCCGGCTGATATTCATTCACCAGTGAGCTTAAATCTTCGTCCTTCACTTCTTTTTTTGCATCAGCGAGCTTTAAAAAGTTTTGATACAAAACATCAATGTCATCTCTGTCAAATTGGAACCCCAGCTTTTGGAGTCGATATGCTAATGCATGCCTTCCGCTTCGCGCAGTCAAAATGATTTTACTTGCTACGGCACCAACTTCTTCCGGGCTGATGATTTCGTACGTCAGAGCGTTTTTCAAAAAACCATCCTGGTGAATTCCTGAAGAATGCGAAAAGGCATTGGCACCAACTATAGCTTTATTAGGCTGTACGGGCATGCGCATGGTCTCGGAAACCAAGCGGCTAATAGGATTCAACTGCTTCGCGTCAATCCCTGTATAGAAACCCAGAGATTTATGTTGTTTCAAAACCATCACCACCTCCTCGAGCGACGTATTACCTGCCCGCTCACCCAAACCATTAACGGTACACTCTACCTGTCGGGCACCGTTTATTACTCCGGCAATCGCGTTGGCGGTAGCTAGTCCCAGGTCGTTATGGCAATGGCACGAAATGACTGCTTTGTCAATATTCGTAACGTTAGCTACGAGGTACGCAATCTTTTCTCCGTATTGTGATGGCAAACAATAGCCGGTCGTGTCAGGAATGTTTACAGTCGTTGCTCCGGCACTAATCACAGCTTCAATTACACGGGCTAAATAATCGTTATCGGTGCGGCCGGCATCTTCTGCATAGAACTCGATGTCATCGGTAAAGTTGCGGGCCCATTTTACGCACTGTACAGCCCTTTGGAGTATCTCCTCGCGAGTCGCGTTGAACTTTGTTTGAATATGGTAATCGGATGTGCCGATCCCTGTGTGAATACGCGGCCGACGAGCATACCTTAAAGCCTGCGCGGCAATCTCGATATCCTTGAGCACCGCACGGCTGAGAGCACAAACGGTGGCGTCTGTAACTACCTGACCAATCTTTGTCACCGACTCAAAATCCCCCGGGCTTGATATAGGGAAACCTGCTTCGATTATATCTGCACCCAATGCCTCCAGTTCCAGCGCAAGCGCTACTTTCTCATCGGCGTTTAATTTACATCCGGGCACCTGCTCGCCATCGCGAAGGGTAGTATCGAAGATGAAAACTTTGCTGTCTGCCATAAAGAAATAAATTTGCTTAGAACTGAACTGCACTTCAAAAATTGGATAAGTGCTGCCTTTTTCTACTATCATTTTTTCACAGATTCCCGATTTCTGAAGCAGGGGTAAAACGCCAAAACCTTCGTCCGTAAAAGGTTTAGCCGTAATCAAATACAATGTCTAACCGATCAATCGATAACGTCTTCGCTCTCATCCAAACACTTACAAAGGCAGAAAAGCGGTATTTCAGTTTGTACATTTCGCGACAGGCCAGCAGCGAAAATGCTGCCTATATGCAGTTATTTGATGCGATGAGTAAGATGGAACAATACGATGAAAAAAAAGTTCTGAGTAAGTCCACTTCGGTTCGGCCCGCCCAATTAAACAACCTGAAAGCGCACTTGTACCATCAGATATTAACGGCGCTTACACTGTTTCACAGCAGCAGAAATCTGGATAACCAGATACGGGAGCAAATTGCCTTTGCAAAAATTTTATACAACCGGGGGTTAGTCATTCAAAGTTTAAAAGTGCTTGACAAAGCGAAGTCGTTGGCGAAAAATAACAGTCACTTTCTTCTCACACTCGAGATTCTTCAGTTCGAAAAGCTAATCGAGGCCCGGCACATAACCAGAAGTATGAGCGGCAGAGCGGAACAGTTAAGTGACGAAACCAGCTTTGTTCTGCAACAGGTGAATGAGGTTGCTCAACTCTCGAGTCTCACGCTTCGGTTGTATGGCATCTTCCTCGAAAAAGGTCACGTAAAAAATGAAGAGGAAGCAAAAAAACTAAGGTTGTTTTTCAAAGAAGAAATTAAGGGAATTTCTTACCAACAAATCTCGTTCTTTGGAAAAGGCTACCTGCACCAGGCGTATTGCTGGTACTATTTTATTCAGCTTGATTTTGCACGATATTACCATCACGCGTTAAAGTGGGTGAATTTGTTTGAAGATCATCCTAAGGCAAAAACAGAAGATCCTTTTCTTTACCTGAAGGGATTGCACAACGTAGTGACGGCTTTGTTCTTTCTTGGTAAACAGGCAGAATTGAAAGTACAAATTGAGAAACTCAATCTCTTTTACAGGGAAGCAGGAGGTTATAACGAGAACTTGCAAATACAGGCCTTTATTTACCTGTATACAGCCAAATTAAATTTTTACTTTTTGTCGGGCCGGTTTTCTGAAGGACTGTCCATCGTTCCGGAAATCGAAGACCAACTCCAGCGCTACCATCTGTTTATCGACACCCATCGGGTGCTGGTTTTTTATTACAAGATTGCATCGCTATACTTTGGCGCCGGAAAAACTGAAAAGGCCATCGATTACCTCAACAAAATCATAAACCTGAAAGTAGGACACCTGAGAAGCGACTTGCAATGTTTCGCCCGGATTTTACATTTAGTGGCTCACTATGAACTCGGCAACACTGAATTGCTCGAATACCTTTTGAAATCCGTTTACCGGTTTTTGGGAACGATGGAAAACCTTGACGCGGTACAAAAAACAATGCTGAACTTTTTACGACGTAGGTTGAGTTCCAAAGCAAGAGACGAGAGGGAGAGCTTTATAGAATTAAAAAATGAGTTGGAGCGAATTGCCAGAGATAAGTATTCCCGCAGATCTTATCAATACCTCGATATTGTATCGTGGCTGGAAAGTAAAATAGAACAAAAACCAGTCGAGTTGATTATTCAGGATAAAGCACGTCGCATGAAATGATGAGAGGGAACAGTTTATCTGTTGCTATCTGCCTTCGAATTCAATCGTGGCTTGATGAAGGGCGCAGATAGCAACCAAATCGTAAGAAAGTCGAGTAGACAAATGCAATATTCAGGTAGTTTAAGATTTCATTCTCGGTTAATATTGTGAGTTAGTTCTTTTATTTGCCCGTCTGAAAAAACAATGTACTCCAAATTTCTAATGTCGTACCGATCATCAGGATTTAAAATCTTCACGGTTACCGTATGTTTGGCTTTCGGTAGAGGGTACTTCCAGGTAAGTTCCAACCTTCGGGTTGTAAAGTCAGTAGGCAGTGTTGGGCTCTCTAATTTTTTACCGTCGAGATAGACTTCTGTTTTAAATTCATAATTAGGGCTGGTGTTGTTTTTTGGTCTTGCATCTCCACTAAGGATAAAGCCGGTGCCATAAAACTCAAAAGAGATTTCTTTACCGTCTGTTATAGCCACCTTTTCTTTAGCCACCGGAAATAAGCCAGGGAAGCTTTTTTCAAAACGTACAGGTTTAGGTTTCTGGGTCAGAATATGAACATTGTCTCCTCGTACACTGCCCCCATTTCTTTTTATATTTTGAAGTGCATGCTTTAAGCCGATTTCATAAACATCGTTCAAAGAAATCGTAGTGTATTTAAAGTCTATGTCTTCAGCATCTTTCAAGCTATTTCTCCAGTATTCCGGAATTTTACTGTAACCCATCATCGTACCGAGAATGCCGCCGGCAGATGAAGGATTGCAATCTGCATCCTGTCCGGCTCTTGTTGCAATTTCGAGAGTTTTAGAAAAATCACCTTGTCCATAGAGGAGCGCAAGAACAACATAAGCTGAGTTGATAGTGGCATCAATATCGAATGGAAGGAAAACACCTTCAGGGCAAGTCAAATCGCTTGACCATTTTTTCTGGAGTTCAAACCATGTTTGATGCCAATCGTTTGTAAACTGCGAATGCCATTTAATCACATCAGACATGCATTTGTAATAATTGCTCTGCTGAGGAATTGTTTTCAAAGCTTCTTTCACCACATAGTTTACATCGGTCGAAACAAACGCAAGCGAATACATGGCTCCAAAATAGACACCACCATACCAGCCGTCACCATAGTTCATGATATGCCCAATCTTGTCGCTGATCTCAGATGCTGTATTCGGCATCCCGGGACTCATTAGCCCTGCGTAGTCCGCTTCGATCTGGTAGTCTATATCATCAGCATGTGGTGAATTCAACCAATGACCGGTGGCAGGTGGTTTCATACCATGTAATATGTTATACCGTGCTGCCTGATTTGCATGCCACAAACGGTAACCCGCATGCGCAAATGCTTGTGCAAATGAATCAACCGGAGCATCCAATCCTAATCGTTCAAAAACATCAACAAAGGTCAAATCCATGTACAAATCATCATACAGCCCGGGAATTTCAAGCATCGTCTTTTTTATGTACCCGTTGTACCAAACAAGCGGCTGATAGTCTTGAATGAAGGTCCCATTGAATTTAAATTCGTAAGGACCACCAAAGGTGACGCCGATTGTCTGTCCAGCCCAGCCACCTTTGATCTTGTCCTGGAGCTTTTCTTTGCTGCGGATTATTGTTCCCCCTAAGGTGCTTTTCGGGCTTTGTGATTTCAATTCATTTGCGCAGAACAATGCACAAGTGAGAGCGATAACAACTGTTAACTTTTGCATATTGATCATTTAACGACTTCGTTTATAACAAATGAGACTTATTTCCTCAGCTAATCTCCTATCACTTTTTTTACTCTGAGATAGTATGCTCCGCACACATTCAGCCCACTTGCATCTTTGAACCATGCTCGTAAAGAATGTTTTCCTTTTGGCAGAATCATGTCAATGACGATTTTGTTAGCCTTGCCATCTGACTTTCTCATCACTACCGGCTCACGATTATTCAGGGATATGCAGCCAAATTCAATATTCAATGCTTTCCCAGTGCGAAGCTTCGTACCGCCAATTGATGTGTCAGGGCCCACGTCAGTAAGATTTCTTTCAAGATGAAATGGCCAGCGGCTTAGCTCTAGCTTGTATTTTCCACCAGCTGCCACTTCAATGTGCCATACACCACCCTTAGATGGTCCACCTGCCTGAGCAACCTTCCACTGGGTATTCACATACGCACTATCCGCCCAGAAATCAGATGTAAGAATGACCTGTTTTTCTTGTTCTGCTCCGATGATAAGAGGCACAAACGTATTGACTTCCGATTGTGTGGTACTCCACCACTTTTCATAAAAGCCCTGCATCTTTTTCAGAATATTGGGATAATCATCTGCAACATTATGTTGTTGTGCGGAGTCTTTGCTTATGTCATACAGTTCTCTTTCTCCCACTAGCCGCCACGATTTCCATACTACACAACCCGAATATTTTTTAGGATAATTATCCCCTCCATATTGCACTACAAACATTCTGTCTGTTAACTTCTGCGGCGCATTCTCAAAAGCTGGCTTAAGACTTTTGCCATCGAAACGGTATTCTTTCTTCAACTTCAAATTCAGCACATCAATGAACGTGGGCAGAATATCCTGAACCTGAGTAGCAAGATCGATTGTTCGTGGTTTACCAGCTATTTGATTAGGCCACTTTATAAAGCAAGCTGCCCGGTGACCCCCGTCGTAGCTCTCCGCCTTCATGCCGCGCATTCCGGCATTATACTGTTTAACACCACCGGTGCCTCCGTTATCCGTAATAAAGAGCAGTACAGTATTTTCTTTTACATGTTTCTCCTCGAGCCAACTCTCCAGACGAGCTATATTTTTGTCAATGTTCCTGATCATCCCGTAAAACTTTGCTACTGCGCTGTCCGCCACCTGATCACGGTAATAGTTATAATCATCCGGTGGTGCATAATAGGGACCATGTGGTGCATTGGTTGGTAAGTAAACAAAGAAGGGTTTCTTTTTCGCCGCCATTTCTCCCATCCAGTTCATCGCCTCACCAAACCAGAGGTCTGTACAATATTGATTAGAGTATTTTGTTTCGATCCCGTCCAAATACCGCGTTTTATAATAATCGTTATCGAACTCTGATTCTGAAAGTAGCCCCCAACCTTTAAACCAAATACATTTTTTAAATCCACGATCCATTGGACGATCTGGATAGTTGTCACCTAAGTGCCACTTTCCAAATATTCCGGTTTCATATCCATTCTGTTTGAATATTTCAGGCATAGTGATTATGTCTCTGCGCAAGATGTTACGACCCGTGCCGACCGTCATCGCTCCGTTGTCTAAAGCATCCAGTCCGGTAAGCAGTTGTCCTCTCGTTGGAGTGCACAGTGGAGTGACATGGAAATTGCTGAACCGAATACTTTCATCACGTAATTTGTCTAACGCTGGTGTTTGTAAAACAGGGTTGCCATGGGATGAAAAATCTCCATAACCTTGGTCATCTGTAAGGATAACGATTACATTAAGTCTTCTTGAAGGAGAAGATAATTGCGCTTTACCAATTATATTAACTGCTAAGAAAACAAGAAGAATTGCTGTTGTTTTGAACCACGCTTTATCTATCGATCCACGCATATCACTACTGTTATTTTATTTGACCCTGATATTCGAAAGCACCGATGTCTGGAGCGATTCCTATGGGTATTTTTCGACCGGAAAAATCTTTATCGTACCCGACGCTCATTCCACCCTCCACTGCAGCACTTTTACCTAAAATGTCAAAGTCGTATGCAGTTGTTGCCCTTTTATAGTTTTTAAACAAAGGGTTTTCGAATCTTGCAAAATCTCCCGGGCCTTCCTTACCGATATTTAATTTTCCCGCTGCAGCAAAGTATAAGTTGTTCGAAATGATATTTTTTGGCTTAGCATTTCCTTTTCTTCCCACATTGAAAACAACAATTTCATTTTCTGTAACGACAATGTTATTCCGGATAAAATTGTTGGCGTTTGGCTGAGTAATGTTAAACACTCCCCACTCATTTGCATTTACCTTACGACGAACAATAGTATTGTTTTCAATGTGGAAACCTGCGCCCCACCAAATGGCGACGAATTGCTGATAGTCATCACTCACATTATGATGAATACGAAAGTTTTTATAATCGGGTTTTTGTTTGACGTCGGTCCAGGTCACTTCTAAAAAGCCTTGACAATCCCGCGTATAATTGTGGTGAATTGAAATATCAGATTTGCTAAATCGGGCATCATCAACTTCCATTGCGCCGCCATCGGCACCACTTCCGTAACTGTCCGGACCCCAACCAATTCTGGGATCGACGGCACTGATATTGATGATCTTATTGTAACGAATCTCCTGGTGATCGGCACCGAGCCAAATTCCCAGCGGACCCCAATTCCATTCGCTAAGAACACGATTGCAATCATGAATGTAATTGTGTTCAATCAGCGCATACTCCCCATTGCTGCGAATGCCCGCGACACAATCTTTAAATTCATTATTTCTGACGATACAATGTTGTGCTCCCCTGGCAATGTGGATTGCACCCATTTCCCACACAGCCCATCCATCGCCGGCGTACCTAATAGGTTGGTAAGCTGATGTTGCGGTGAAAAAAAGATTTTGAACAACCACATAGCTGCCTTCTATTCGAATGCAGTTACCAAAATTGTTTTCAGCAAAAATGGAATTGGTGAAAACAGGAGCAAGGTCTTTTTTCGAACCATAATCGGTCAGCACTATATACCGGTCGGAAGTTCCTGAATTTGTAATGATCAGCGGACCATTGAACGATGAACCTCTTTTGAAAAAAACAGAATCGCCCGGCTGCAATCGGGTACGGCTCAGCCGGGCCAAGGTTTTCCACGGGAGCTTTTTTTGAGTGCCGGAGTTTCTATCACTGCCGTTTTTAGAATCGATAAAATATTTGACAGGTGGCGTTTGTAATTGTGAAAGCTTTTTTGGTACAAAAGAAAATACAAAGCCCGTGGCTGTTGCAGCTAACATCAACTTTATAAGCAACGAAACACTGTTAGCCATAAGTGTATGTAGCGCATTTTTTTTCATTAATAGAAAATTGGTGGATCGATATTTTCGGTAATAAATTTTCCAGTGGAGATCCAATTAGAAGAATTCAATTTCGTTCCATTAAAGATTACGTTGTCAAACACAAGCCCATCAAACTTTTTTGCAGGATCTGGAGCAGTAATGTAATTGGAAAACCCTTTTGTCATATCCATTTTCACATTCCAATTTTTGAACGTAAGCCCATGTAGTTCATTTGGGCTGGCAGCATTTGGAGATATTCTGAAAATGAGTGGCACCGGAGTTTCGGTCACCAAATCTTCAATCCACCAATTTTTTTGTAAGCCATACATTCCGCCTTCGGCAAATTTGTCACCTACACAACTAATGACACCGCGATTCACTTCATCATTATTCCATTCTGCGTGCAGAATATCGATTCGGCTGATTGTGACATTGGTAGCATTACCATTTCCCCAGCTCATTTGAATAATACCGCCATTATTCAACTGCCAGCAAACAATATCGGAGAACGAAATATTGTTTCTGTAAACTTTTATGTTATCATCATTTGCCCATATAAAACAATGAGAAACCTTAGATCCTTCGAAGGCAGCAATGCCGTCACAGTTGTATGTCCAGCCACCCACAACTTTAACCCAATCCACAGTGTTATTTTTCCCAATAAGACGAACAGCAAAATACTTGGGGTCTGCAACCACAATTCCCTCAATAGTGATGTTGTCACTTTGGTTAATCGCTTCAATGGAATGGGACTCGCGGAAGTTCAAATGAGCCGCAGATAAAACTCCGCGTCCGTATATTTTCACATTGGGATTCCCATCCATAATGAATGCGCCAAAAACCCACGCACCTTCTTCCAGATAAATGTTTTTGATATGTGACGGCACGTGATAAACGCCAATGTCGTGGACACCTGCTTTCAAATATAGTCCCGAGTATTGCGCAGGAACAGTTGCTACGTCGCTCGTTCTTGCACTTCGCAGCACTTTGTAACTATTACCGCTAAGATCAGGAACAGCTGTTTCAGTTGGGTTGGCAAATATCATCAGACCGTTCTTGTATCCATTCTCGCCTAACTCAATAGAGCACTGCCCGGGATTTGTTATTGTGAATCGAATTACGTTACCTACGACTGCAGGAACGATCCCATATCGTGCAGGAAGTATTTTCACCGGATCATTTACAGAAACCCGTACCTCGCTCAGAATACGAACCTCAATGTCAACAGTTCCGCTGAATGAAAACGTTGTCCAATTGATTGTTCTGTTTTTAAACAGGTTGAGCGGTCCCTGGTCCTTAGTTTGCATGTTCATGTAGCCAGCCTGGTATGGCGGACATGCATTTTGAAAAACCATTTGCTTTTCTCTTACACCATTTGCGCGAATGACTGTTACTTCATAGATATCTGACTTAGGCACAAGATCATAAGAAAGGGTATCAGCGGGCAGAGTTTTAGATAAAGTGGAACCGGGCTTACTACAGGCTGAAATAAGACACGAAAACACGCAACAATACCACACCCAAAAGAATGTGTTAACTACTTCCCTATTGCAGTTAACTAATTTCACCATACTCATTCTTTATCTCTAAAAAAGGCAGCTTTCTGCACGCGCTGTCTGGGTAATCCGGGTCCACTCCAATCCAGTTTGAGAAAGGGTGGTCCATTTTCTTTTGATCTATAGTAAGAAAGTTGAAACGGATGTAAGCCGCCTTTCAGAAAAAGATTTGTTGAACGCAGCACGTTACCGGGATAGCCAAAGTCTTCATCAATTACTTGTATGTCATGGATGCGCAAAAAAGCTTTGGCGTCGCACGACATATAAAATGTATACTCTCCATTGGTAGGAACAGAAATGTATCCCGTAAAAACCGAAAGCGTGTTAACGTTGCTTTGCGCTGTATTGATGTCCGGCACATTCGAAATTCCCGTTGCAACCGGAACTAAATTTTCAATCTGCGGTATCCACGAAAAACTGCCTTGATAGCTTTTCCAGTTTAGTCCTGGTGCGAGTTTTTCATTTTCCACCGGTGGGATGAGAACACTGTCGTAAGGACGTGGCGCAGAGGCGTTAGATCGGCGCATTTGCAATGCCTTCGCTTTTAAGTACAATTGAAACGTTGAGACGGTTATTTCCTGGTCAACCGCTTTTGTTTGGTTGCCAGCAGGAATCTTTAATACCGAGCTGGTTTTTTCAGCAAGATTGCTATGCTGCGCAGGATCGTTTACAACATTGTATATCTCAAAATTATCATCAGCTGATTGAATATTGTACCTGACTCCCACATAGTCGCCCACCCTTATCCATTGCATCTGATTACGCATTCTTCCACGTCGCAGTGCCGAAAACTCTCTGTACTCCGGAGTAGGTTCATCGTTCTTGTATTCGATATAGACAGAACGGGCAAACGAAGATTTGCCGGTAAGTGTTGGGGCAAGGGAACGTCCGTCCATTCGTTCCGGTGGTTGTGCTCCTGCCCATTCGATGAAGGTGGGAGCCCAGTCATAGCCGATCGCAGGTGCAGAAACGTTAAGCCCCTGTGGCAAACGGCGAGGAGCCCAAACTATTGCGGGAAGCCGCACGCCTCCTTCCCAAGTATCGCCTTTAATTCCCTCAAAAGGTCCGTAGCTTGAAAAGAACGTTGGTTTATTCGGCTGCTCGTTCTCGTTAGGTAAATACGACTCTTTGGACGGTCCGTTATCCGATGTATAAACAATGATAGTGTTGGACTCAATTTTCAGGTCTCGCAAAAGCTGAACTATATCTCCTACTGCATCGTCAATTCTACGGTTCGCGGTCGCATATCGTTTGTATATATCTGGCCAGGGAATTTCAGGTGTGGACGCATCGTGATCATGGTCGTAGGTTGCCGCTGAATATTCCGGATAAACATAGCTGTCCGGCGTTCCAGTTGCCGTATTTATATATTGCCCTTTTCTACCAATCCATTGTAGACCACCTGTAAGCCCACCACCAGTTGGATATTTTTGTGTGGGCAGCTCCTGAACTGCATGAGGTGTGTCGAAAGCAAGGTATAAAAAGAACGGATTTTTCTTCTTTTTTACCCTTACATGATCCACGATATATTTTTTTGCCATGGCAGTCCACAGATCGGCAGTGTAGCACTTGTCCAAGTCCTGAGTAATATTGGTATAGTTGTTCCAAACTCCTTTTCCGTTTTCCGCCCAGTATTTCCGGTAGATAGCTTCTTTCGGATAATGCTCATGTCCATCGCTGTGGCGCATGTAACCGAAATAATAATCGAAACCACGCTTGAGCGGATGAGCAGGCCATTGATAACCATTGATATCATATTTATCGTTTCCCTGTAAGCCCCACTTGCCGATAGCTACTGTAGAATAACCGAGGGTGCGAAGAGTTGATGCCATCGTGTAATTGTCTTCCAACGCTTTGTCGAACTGATTGTCTCGAACATTTGCGTGACCCTGACTTACGCCAAGTAAAAGTGAAGCTCGCGATGGCGCACAAATGGGAGCGGGACAATAGTACTGTGAAAGCATCACGCCTTCATTGGCCAATTTGTCCAAGTGTGGCGTCAACTCAACTGGCTTCGATTTGTCGTGCAACTTTGCCCGACTGTTTTGAAAGAAAGCTCCCAAATCGCCGTAGCCCTGATCGTCGCTGATAATGAAAATGATGTTCGGTTTTTGTGAAGAAGATTGAGCAACCGCCACCTTCAACATTGCGATCATTATAAAAAGCAAACAGGTTGTTGCAAGTATCCCCTTCTTCACCATCACAGATGTTCTTATTATTCAATGTTGGTTTGTAAAAAGGTGAGCCGCCAGTTTCCTTCTTTCCTGTCATCTGCTTCATAATATGGAACAAAAACGAGAGTCTTGATTCCGTCTACTTTTAACTCGTATGCCGGAGCATAAGTTTTGGAAGGAAGTTCTTTAAAATGTGCTACCAGATTTTTTGGAGAGATAGCGACGTTCTTTTCACGATCAATTCCATTGATTAATCCTTTGGCTGAATACACCAATGGCCCACGCATGATGGCCACCCAACCAACCCGATAAATGTCTGTTGTATTTTGAGGCGCTATTGCAAACTCCTGTTTTTCCACTACCCGTAAAGGCATTGGAAAATAAATTTCCACAACCGTTTCTTTTTCCCAATTGTTGTTTAACGTGTAAAACTCATTTGGCTTTTTATCTGCCCCATTCACTGCTCTACCGTTTACAGTAATTGTTGTATTCCTTGCCCAGGCTGGAATTCTTATGAACAGGGGGAAACTGCTTTTTTTTGTAGGACTTACAACAAGTGTAATTTTCCCATCGCCGGGATAAGAAGTTTTTTGTGAAATATGAACTTCATTTTTATCCATTGAAACGATTGCCGCACTTTCTGTATACAGGTTTACTGCTATGCCATTTTGTTTACGGCTATAGATCATTGGCGAAAGTTCCTCCAATGCAAGCATACCACTGGAAGGGCAACAATCATTATAATTAGCTACGTGTTTTCTGCCATTTGTAAATGAATGATAACTCCAATCCTCACCATTAGCAAATTGGGCGCCCAGTAAGCTATTGTATGTTGATTTATCAATTTCCTGTGCATAGCGGGCTTCACCTGTAATGCGTAACAATTCTTTGTTCAATTGAATCCATGACATTGTACTACATGTTTCTACAAATCCGTAAGGCTGCCAAAACTCTTTCGCATTAAAGCATTCTTTGTGCTTGCCAATACCACCCCATGGACCACCTCCAATTGTGAGATGATAATCGTGAATGTTTTGCCATGCATTTTGTACGGATTTTAGATAATCAGGATTGCCTGTTACAGAATAAAACTTTACAACACCTAATAACATCCAAATGATCTGGTAGGCCTTTCCATCAGCAACTGTTTCCATATCCCTGTTATTTAAACCCGCTGCAATAAGGCGAAGGCCATCCCTTTGCTCAATTTCCTTCACTATGAGTTTCGCAAAATCTAAATAGCGGTTATCACCTGTCTTTTTGTACAATTCAACCACAGGTTCGAGCGCTATAGTAGCAGAAATGCCATACCGCGTACCGTAATTAGTTAGATCTTTAGATCCGTCACCAAACGTTTTTAAAAACAGTTCGCCTATTTTTTTCGCAGCATCAAGGTATTTTGAATTTGGATAATATTCATTCAGTTGCAACAGCCCCAAAGTCATATAGCTTAGCGCCCATACATCCCAGGACCTTCGGTGTTGTTTCGATGTATCGTTTGTAATGCGCAGCTGTTTCGAATAATTGCCAAGATAGCCGTCAGCTTCCTGGTTGCTCACCAGGTAATCTGCAGTTTTAAAAAGAAGAGCTTTCAAAGCAGGATTGCCTGTTCTTACGGAAGCCAATGTCGCGGCGTATAACCACTTTCCTCCATGTTCGCCATACCAGTCGGTGGTTGCATTTTTTTGACGGGCTGCTGCACTAAACATCTTGATTAACTGTCCATTATTCCACTCGGGAAGTGAGCGCAATCTTCCATTTTCACTCAGGGCAATGGATTCTCCGAGTAACCCTTTCACCGCAACTGACGAAGGATTTAGGAACTCTTCCGATGGGTGAACGCTCAATGAACTTTGTGCGAAAATGTTGATTGCGGTGAGCAAGCAACTGAGAAGAACAATCATTTTATTTTTCATAGTAAGTGTCAATTCAATTTTAAAAAAAAGGGAAGGGATACTCCTGCTTTTGAATATCCCTGTTCGTAGCCCTGTTTGCGAAAATGCTTTGATCT
The DNA here is from genome assembly GCA_023436425.1 of Bacteroidota bacterium. Lineage (GTDB taxonomy): Bacteria > Bacteroidota > Bacteroidia > Chitinophagales > Chitinophagaceae > Flavisolibacter. Next base: position 18,986 of record JAEZJD010000013.1, read on the forward strand.
TATTTAATTCTCTCTGTTTCGATCCTTTCTTCAACTTTAGGTTCCTGCATAAATGATACAGCCTAGGCCGATAATAAACAGCAGAAACATCGCCGCTATCAATCCATTCACTTCTTTCGAAGCGCCCTTAAATTCTTTCCAAATGAAAACGCCCCAGAGAGCGGCAACGAGTGTGGCTCCCTGACCTAGGCCATAAGATATCGCCGGACCGGCTTTACCAGCAGCAATTAGATTTAACGAATTCCCGAGCCCCCAAATTAATCCTCCCAAAATACCCACAAGATGTGTAGGAAATCTTCCCTTGAAATATTCAGAATAGCTAGTCGGTGCTCCTTCAAAAGGTTTTCTCATTAAAATAGTATTGAACAGAAAATTGCTCAGGAAAATACCAAGCGAAAAAATAAATACTGCTGTGTAAGGTGTCATCTTACCTGCCGCAGGAGAAACAAAATTTTCCAAATCCATGGATGCTGCAATGAAGCGATAGAAGAACGACATCAATATGCCCGCGACAACGGAAAGTATAATTCCTTTTGAAGAGACCTTCACATTTCCGCGTTGAACTTTTCTGTAAGCAACAGCATTAATGATTATCGCAAGCAAAACGAAAAAAGCACCTGTAAACAAGAGTGTGGGATTGCCCTTGGCTGTTCCCAAATAATTTACAAGCACTCCCAAAATTAAAGCCAGCCCAATGCCCACAGGAAACGCGACAGCCATTCCCGCAATAGCAATGGCTGCAGAAAACAAAATGTTTGCTGCATTAAAAATCACGCCTCCCAACAGCGCCAAGCCAATGTTTCCGCCATCGGCTTGTGAGAGGTCGTTTAAAAAACTGCGACCCTGGTTACCCATGCTTCCCAACGTGAATGCAGAAATCAATGAGAAGAGCAAAATGCCGATGACGTAATCCCAATAAAATAATTCGAAACGCCAGTTTTTGCTCGCAAGTTTTTGGGTGTTCGCCCAAGATCCCCAACAGAGCATTGTAATAATACAGAAGAGAACCGCAAGACCATAGCTTTGAACAATGAACATGATAAACTGTTTTGGTGGTTTTAATCGTTGCTTTTGATGGCTTCAAAAAATTTACTGTGTGTGTTCTTCATCCGGATCCCGTTCTCCATTACCCGGCCATTTTATTGCCGGATTATACTTCGGATTTGGCGAGGGCATTTGCGCACCTACATCGCGCCTCCAGTTATGAAGTAAATCCCTCAACTCTTTTACTTTCGCCGGTTCTTTTTTGGAAAGATCATTTTGTTCACCGGGATCATTTTTCAAATTGAATAATTGTACGGTGTTGTTTTCAAAATATTCAATAAGCTTGTAATCACCCAGACGAACCGCACCGCCCGGACTTTGAGCACCGTGATTGCTGTAATGTGGAAAATGCCAGAACAATGGTTTTTGCCGAAGCTTTTCAACACCCGATTGATCACCTTTTAAAACTGGAACCAAACTGTTTCCATCTATTCCGTTTTTGCCTCCCGGTTTTTTCGTCGCGCCAACCATATCCAAAATTGTGGCGTAAAAGTCGGTGCTAATCACTGGCACATCCGACTCAGTTCCATTTTTTCCATTGTTCGGCCAATAAATGACTAATGGTTCTCGTATTCCGCCTTCATACAGCCATCCTTTTGCACCACGCAAAGGCGCATTCGATGTTGAAAAAACTTTGTCTGCATCGCACGGATTTATCTTTCTTGCCGGGTTTCCAAAATTGGCAGCGCTCATTCCGCCATTGTCTGAATAAAAAATGACGATGGTATTATCAGCTAATCCCAATTGTTTCAATTTCGCCATCACCTTACCGAAGCTTTCATCCATCCCTTCCACCATGGCAGCAAATTGAGGGTTATCCTGCCGCTGCTTCAGCTTCACAGTCCTGTCCGAAAATATTTTTATGCCCTGGTGCATAGTGTCGTTCAACGAAGCGGTAAGAACATTTCTCGATAACGCGTCAGCATCGTCCGGATTTCCCTCGAGAATAAAAGGGGTATAGTTTTGTTTCGGAAGTGCGTTTCGCTTTTTTTCATATTTGGCGACAAGATCGCCGCGACCCTGGATGGGATCGTGAACAGCGAAATGAGCCAGGTAGAGAAAGAACGGTTTGCTTTTATTTTTTTCCACCCATTTCAATGCTTCGTCCGTTAGTTTGTCCGTGAGATACTCTCCTTTTACGCCGCCGTCGAGTCCTTTCATTTCGAACGGCGAAAAATATGAAGCAGCCGGCCATCCTTTGTTCCAATCCGGAACATGAACATCGAAGCCCTGTCTTTTTGTAGAAGCAGAATCTTCGCCGAGGTGCCACTTTCCGAAAATGGCTGTTTCATATCCATTCTGCTTAAGCACCTGGGGAAGCGTTTGGATATTGTAAGGAAGATGCTGTACTGTTTCAGCGTTTTTTAATTTTTGAAATGAAAAATTTTTGCGGCCCGGCAACCAATCTGTGAGTCCCAGTCTTGCAGGATATTGC
>JAEZJD010000104.1 GCA_023436425.1 Bacteroidota bacterium
AGTCTGGTGTCCACTTGTGTAATAATATCTGACGATACATTGTAATTTTTGTCGGTCGGCAGAATGATATCAAACGCAATGTCTGGCTTCATTAACTCTCCGCCAAGATTTAGCACCACCTGAAATGGCAGCTTTTGCAAATAAGTGTTTCTGATAGCAGGCGTGGGTGCGGAAATGTAGTTAGCAACGAGATCAAGAGGCGATGTGTTCGCAACATATCGTGCTGTAACATCAAGCGTGGCACTGGTGGGCTCTCCTGTCCAAACAATTTTACTGCCCCTGTCAATTTCGAACTTGCGTCGCAAAAAGTTGTAGCTGATTTCATATGATCCCTGATCAATTTCATACGAGCCGGTCAGGGAAATTTTACCGCTAGGGTCGATGCCGGCAGAAAGAAGTGCAGCACCCTGGAGGTTCACAAAATCTCCGTTAGCCTCGTCTACAACAATGCTAAACTTGGCTTCTTTCTTAATTTCTATGTTAGTGGTAACGTCGTACCCGATATATTTTGAAACATTCAGCGAATCGTATCTCGCAAATAAGGAGTCTTCTTGTGTGGCATTGAAATCAACAAATGTTACAATGCCCTCCCGCGACACGATTCCCGGATCTCTCTGCGGGACAACGATCGTGAAGTTTGTACCGCCTTCCACTGTCACAGACCCGTCCACAACCGGTGCTTGTTCCGTCCCACTCAAATGAAGATTTGTGCTGATGTACATGTCTCCATAATAGATGTCGTTGTTCTTTTTGGTGGTGCTTATTACCCTAAAGTGGTCTGCATTAACCGTGAGATTGAATTGATAGTTGATAAAGTTGGTGGAGTATGCTGTGCCATTGAGTGTAAGTGTGTTGTTGGCCGAGTCTCGAATTGTAAAATCGTTGAACACAAAGCCATTGTTGCCCACGTCAATCGACTCGCCGTCTAACGTTAGCGGCCCGCCGAGCGCCACTGTGTACAAGGTTGTTTTATCGAAATTGATTTTTCCTTTAACGTCAGGCTTTGATGCCGTTCCCCGCACCGCCACGCTCCCGGTAATGCTGCCTGAAGCAGAAGTAACAAAGTCCTTCATCACTCCTTGAATGGTGCTCATTTCAATTCGCCTGATGTTGAGGTCCAGGTCTAAAGCAACATCATCACCCTGTGGGGCAAAATATCCTGAAAGCTGCACGTCATTTCCACGACCCGTGATGGTTGCATTATTTATCCGGTATCTATCTCCGGCTGAGGAGATCTGGATGGCTACGTTGCCGACAGTATCCCGCCTGAAAACAAGATCGGTGATATTCAAGTCGCTCGTGAATACCGGTTGTTTTGATAAATTGGTAAAAGTTACAGTACCGTTGGTTACTCCATCTACAAGAGCTGAATCTGCTTTCATAAAACCGGAGACTGTGGCAATGCGAAAATTAGTGAAACGAACTTGTAGCGGGGGACCGCTTCCATCAAGGCTTTGTATACTTATTTGTTGTGCTCCTTGAGATAAAGTGAAATTGTTGGCTGTAACAGAATTAGGTGAAATGACGATGGCATTTCCCGGCGATGCTACCCAGCGTTGCCCGTTCAGCAGTAACGTATCTCTCACGCTGATTTGCATCACCCCGGGCGACGGCTGGCTGAAAATTCCACTTACAACATATTTTGGTTTAGCGTTTTTGTCATCAACAGCTGCTGTAAAACCAATCACATTGTGCAAAGCTGTTGCTGTGAGTCGCGGATTAAATAAATCGATATTGGCTCCACTTTTCAGGCGTGCAGCTTTTGCATCTATGTGCATTCCTGCAGCGTCTGTATTCACATTCATTGTCAGATCCGTCACATCATTATCCTGGTAAACGATGTGGGATGATGTTACGGTCGCTTTCAATCCTTCATCCGAGGCAATTGTGCCAATGGCATGAATGTCATCTGCAGTTTTTAAATCAGGAACAAAGGAAGAGATAATCGGATTGTAAATAACATCTGCATAGAAGTTGATGTGATAAGGGGCCACGGAAGCAGCTTTTCTCGGATTTACCGAAAAATATGGGTCGATGTTGTTTTGTATAATGTTCGGTAAATCGGCCAGTTTGTATTGTCCGCTTATTTGTGCATTAGCGATGTCGCTCCTCAACCTGATAAATTGCGCGGTGTCTGTTCTACCGGCGGTCAACTGAACGGAATCGAGCGGCAAACGATTATTGCCTGCTACAAACAGCGCTCGCGTGATGAGCAGACTTCCGTCAAGATAATTGGGATTTAGACTTGCTATATTCCCATCAACATGACCTCTGAAGATCATTGGCTCGGTAGTAAAATGAAGGCGGTGCAGCTTAATGCTATCAACCATTCCATTAATTCTGAACGAAGTATTCGTCCCATAGCTTCCGCTTACAACAAGGTTTAGATCAGCATTAGGATCATCAACATCAGCCTTTACATCAAAGAAGTTTTTGCGAAGTGAGCCGCTCAAATGAGCATTGCGATATTGATAGTTATTGTATCCTGCGCTATTAACGTTTGCAATAAATTTGGTGTCAACAGACTCCGGTGTGAATCCTTTGCCAATGAAGCGAAACGTGCCTGTGACTGAGCCGATTTGATCTTGCTTACGCAGAATTCTTCCAAGTTGCAAACCATTTGTTCTAATGCTCGCGTTGTACCTGGTGGCTGCAGGGTTCATGATATTGCTAAAGGTGCCATTTACAGCAATGAATCCGGCTGAAGAGCTCACATTCATATTGGTGTGAAACTGTCCCGCATTGCCGGCAATAGTTCCTGATGCATCGAAGCTCTCAGGCAAATTCACCTGGCTGTTTGAAAGACGCTGACCCGTAAAGACAGCAAGATCGGTTTGATTGGTATGCAGGTTGTAAATGGTAAAATTGCCACCTGCATCATTTGGATTGACCAGTCCCGTTAGCGTTCCTGACGCATTTAATTGTGTATCGCTGAAGCCGTCAAAAACCAATTTTTCGAAATTGAGCCTGTTTAGCTGTCCACTACCTACCAGATCGAGATGCCACACATCGCTCGTATTTGCGAAAGCCTTTTGACTGCGCAATTGCGGAGCAAAAGTGAGAATGTCTTTAACCTGCACATAGCTGTTTACAATCTCGAAATCCATCAGCGTTTGCGGAAAGTTTCTGGCGAGCGCATCGTAAGATGCATACTCAAGTACAACATTGCGCTTGACTTCCGAACCTGGTGTTTTGATAAGCAAGTTTTTGAGGTACGACTTGTTGTTCGCATACAGTACATCGCCGCGCAACTCGTTCAATACAAATCCGCTTTTTTCATGAAACGACCCTTTTGTAATTGATCCACCAATAGAGTCGTTGTTCAACACAAAATCCTTGATGCTCAGATTAAAATTCGTGGCGTTCAGATGGGAGTAATCCATCCCGTACGACTGCTTAGGTTCATTATCATCATCATAAGCGATCTTGTTATTTTCAATGTTGATGCTGCCAACTTTAAAATCCCACCCGGCAGTTTTTTCGGCTTCTACTTCCTGTTTCACCTGCTGTTTCACTACTTCAGCCTGTAACTTTCTGCCGAGCCTCAAAACGGACCTGGTGTTCAACAATTGCAGTTCGTCCAAATAGACCCGGTTGTTTTGTAAATCCAGCAACCTGCTGTCAGCTTTTAATTTCCCTATATCGAAAAAGCTATAGACTGCGGACACATCATTGTCGTACTTAAACTGAATTTTAGAAAGATCTACTGTGCCAAAGCTTAGCTTGAGCGGTGATGGAGTTGCCGCTTCGACTAAATCCTGGCTTATCGTTTTCGGCTGCACGAGCGGTTTGTTTTGCTTCATGCTCGCACTGGTATTTCGCACAATCAATGTGGGCAATACATACGTTTGGGTATAAGGATCTAACGAATCAATGGTTGCGGTGAGATAGCCAATTCTCGCAAACATGTCGCTGCCGGTGATGACGTCTGTAAAGGTCAAGCGTACATTGTCAAGGGTTAAGTTGCTTACATCCAGTTTTAGCGGCGCTGTTTGTGCGGTGTCCGGCGTTTTCTTTTGTTCAGTAGCGAAGGCATCTACCACAAACTGGTAGTTGAAGACAGTGTCAGGCAAAATCCGTTTAACCTTTGCCGTTATATTCTGCAGCTCTACATCCTTTACTTCTACCTGATTTGAAAATAATTTTAGGTAATTGATATGTGCTTTAACGCTGCCGCCAGCAAGAAGGGTGTCTTTTTTCTGATCTTCTATGTAAATGCCGTTTAAAGCGATATTGCCCGACAAGCCAAAAGAAATTCCGCTGATTTCAACTTTCGTATGCAGTTTATTCGCCAGATAATTCTGAACGCGAACAGTGATAAACCTTTGACCCGGTGGAGTAAGTATTAGTAAAAAAAGCAAAATGATTAGAACAAGCAGAGAAAGAATGACTTTCAAAGTTATTCGCGCAGTTTTCTTTATGTAAACAGTAGTTCTTTTTTCTGTTACTTGCATGTATGGGTAAGATGGCTACCTAAAGACACAAATTGCAGGCCCTGCCATCGAATATAAGATTCAGTCAGACAATAGGATAGAGGCGAACGCTGCTGTAGAACATTTTCTACATGAGCTCTGCGGGGTCTGTCAGCAAAACAGATAAATCTTTTTTATACTACATTGATTTACTTTTCCTAAGCCTGAAACTAGGTGGTCACCAGTTCAACTTTTCCCGGATACTTCAATCGTTGGAAAATGACAATAGATGTGAAAAAGATTATTAGCAATATGAGCAGTGCGACCCACTGGTGCACGTCTTTCAAAAAATAACCACAAATGACAATGCCGGCATGAACAGCACAAATAATCTTGGCTGAAAAGCTATGGCTCCATCCGTTGTTGGTAAGCAAGTGGTGAATGTGGTTTTTATCCGGTGAAAACGGTGATCTTCCCTGCCAGATCCTAATCGCAAAAACTCGTAATGTATCTACCACCGGAATGAAAACGAGGCTTAAGCTAAAAACCGGAGCATGTGGAATGACAGGATGAGCGACTCCGGTATTAAGCTGAATAAATTTTATGCAAAGAATTGAAATAACGAACCCGAGTACCAGTGAGCCGGTATCACCCATGAACACTCGTGCAGGATTAAAGTTGTAATAAAGAAAACCCAAAACACCCCCTGCAAGAGAAAAAGCAATAATGCCGTCGTTGATATCTTTCGACAGTGTCAGGAAGAGTCCGAGTATAACGAGACTCATAAAACCTAATCCACCAGCCAGTCCGTCAATTCCGTCAATTAAGTTAAAGGCGTTGGTTATACCCGTAATTGCAATCACCGTAATAGTGTACTGCGCCATAAGCGGGATTTCATGTATTCCTAAAATGCCATTGAAGTTTGTAATTCTAACCCCACTGAACGCCATCAGCATGGCAACAGCCAGCTGAATTGCCAGTTTGTAGTTGGCTGACATGTGCTTTCTGTCGTCCATCATTCCAATGACAAGAAGCACAACGGCTGAAAAGAAAAAACTTGCGGTAAAAATGTTTCTGCTGAACTGAAACCAGAACAAACAGGCGACAGTCATTGCGATGCATGCAGCAATTCCACCCATTGTAGGAATGGGTACGCTATGTTCTTTCCTCGGATCAGGTTTATCTACAAGATCAAAGTGATAAAGAGCCCTGATCAACGGTGGCATAACGAGCATGGCAACAATGAATGCTGTCATAAACGCAAGCAGCCCCAATTTGTAGTTTGATAAGCTGGAGTTTACCTGAAGGAGAATGTCGCTCATAAGAATACTGCACCAAAATATTCCATTTTAATTAAATCTCAATAAGCAGCGAGATGTAATCAATGTTTCTTGAACTCCGTTATGGAAATTATTTCATCGCAAAAGCTGTATTCAGTTTCATCATTTGAGCAGACAACAACAAGCCGGTTTTTGCAAAACGAGTTTATGAGTGAGTGATAAAGTTCAATGCCTTTTGCGTCGAAGTTGCTGCACGGCTCATCAAGTAAAACTGCTTCCGTTGCTGAGAAGATTGCCTGCGCCAGTTTCACCCGCTGTTTCATGCCGGACGAAAAATATCTTATCTGTTTGTTTGCAGACGACTTTAATCCAATAACATCAATGACATTGTCTGACGTAAAGCCGGGAATGAACTCCTTAAAATTTGTGTGAAATTCAAAAAATTCATCCAGCGTCATTTCTTCGATCACATCAAGGTACGGAGCACAAAACGAAATGTATTTGTATGCATGTTCATCGCGAATAAAGGTTCCAGGGTGTGTGTCGGCATTCGAAATGGCGTATTGAAGCGAGCCTTCGCTCAAGTGAAGCATTCCTGCAATAGTCTGCAGAAACGTGGATTTGCCCGAGCCGTTTGGGCCAACAATAGCGTATGATTTTCCTGATTGTAATTCCAAGTTTGCATTTCTGAAGATCCATTCTCTATTGAACCGCTTGCCTGCTTCAGAAAGTTGAATCTTCATCAGCATCGATTTTTGAAGCTCTCTTGATCACGCCAATTTTGGATCCCTGGATAAACTGCAATATCTCAGATTTAATGTCGCTGTCAGTTATTTTTTCCTTCACGAGGTTTATTCCCGAGGTAGTGCTGTGATTGCCCACAAACAAAAGATGATAAATCTGCGAGATCATTTCGATTTGATGATGTGGAAAATTTCTTCTGTGCAGGCCGACCACATTGATGCCCATATAACTTATCGGCTCGCGGGCAGCTTTCACGTATGGGGGCACATCTTTGCGAATGGCGCTCTGACCGCCAATGTATGCGTGCTTTCCAATTCTTGTAAATTGCTGCACTCCGCAAAGTCCTCCAATAATCGCATAATCTCCTACTTCCACATGGCCGGCCAATTGCACGCCATTAGCGAGAATCACATGATCTCCAACAATGCAATCATGAGCAATATGAGCATACGCCATTAGCAAGCAATGGCTTCCTACCACAGTCTTCCACTTGTCTTTCGTACCTCTGTTCACCGTCACACATTCGCGAATAGTTGTATTATCTCCAATTTGAACACTGGTTTCTTCACCCGCAAATTTTAAATCCTGCGGAATAGCACCTAAAACAGCTCCCGGAAATATTGTGCAGTTTTTTCCAATTGCAGTATTCGACAAAATGGAAACATGCGACATGATGTGCGTACCGTCACCGATTGACACTTTATCGGAAATGACAGCAAAAGCATCGATGGTTACATCTTTTCCTAGCTGTGCATTTGGATGAACCGATGCCAATGGTGAGATCATACTTTTGCTTTGGGTTTCTTTACTATCTGTGCCACTAACTCGGCTTCTGCAACAACTTTGTCGCCGACAAAAATAGTTCCTTTCATTTCACAAATTCCGCGGCGAACCGGATGCATTAATTCCATTTTCAAAATCAACGTGTCGCCCGGCACCACCTTGTTTTTGAATTTGCAATTATCAATTTTCAAAAAGTAAGTGTCATAGTCATTATCGGGATCGTCAGGGATAGTGAGTATGCCACCTGTTTGGGCAAGCGCCTCCACCTGCAGTACGCCCGGCATGACACAATTTCCAGGAAAATGTCCTGTAAAGAAAGGCTCGTTGTATGTTACGTTTTTTATTGCGATCACATGTTTTTCATCCATCTCAATAACCTTGTCGATTAAAAGAAATGGATAACGATGCGGCAGCTTTCGTTCGATTGCATGCACATCGAACAAAGGAGGTGCGGCGGGATCGTAGTGAGGAACCGATTGTTTATTCTTGTATCGCTTTATGTGCTCTTTTATTTTTCTTGCAAACTCAATGTTGCTTGAATGTCCCGGTCTGTTCGCAATTATGTGTGCCTTGAATGGAACGCCTACTAAAGCGAGATCGCCTACAACGTCAAGCAATTTGTGCCTTGCAGGTTCATTTGGAAAACGCAAATCAAGATTATTCAGAATACCGCCTTCATTCACCTTCACATCGTCCTTCTTAAAAATTCTTGATATCCGCTGCACCTGTTCACTGGTTACAGGTTGATCAACGACGACAATTGCATTATTAATATCGCCACCTTTTATAAGATTGTGATCCACCAAATATTCCAACTCATGAAAAAAGCAAAAAGTTCTACACGGTGCTACTTCTTCATTGAATTGTGTGAGATGTTTTAAAGCGGCATGTTGGGTTCCCAATACCGGTGAATTAAAATCAATCAGCGTATTGATCCGAAACTCGTCTGCAGGAAGGGCCACCATTTCCACTTTCTTTTGCTCGTCCACAAAGCTGATATTGTGCTGCAGTGTGTAATAGATGCGCGGTGCATTCTGCTGTTCAATGCCGGCTCGCTTAATCGCTTCACTAAATGGCTCGGAGCTCCCATCCAATATCGGCACTTCGGGTCCATTAATTTCGATCAGAACATTATCTAACTGATTGCCAACCAAAGCGGCCATCAAGTGTTCTATAGTTCCTACTC
>JAEZJD010000142.1 GCA_023436425.1 Bacteroidota bacterium
CTTGGTACAGATCACCAGATTCAAAGGCTGCGGGTTCTGATCCGTCCGGAACAGAAAGGCGAGCAGACCTTTGATGAAGATGTGGAGCTTTTCAATTACGTGATCAGGAAAGAATCATTCCTTGCCAACAAAACTATTCGCGAGTCCGGTTTGCGTGAGCAGGCAAATGCATTGATGGTTGGCATACAACGAGGCACAGAAAGGATTTTAAATCCCGAGTCTGATTTGAGGCTCGAGGTCAATGATAATTTATTCATTGTTGGCAACCGGCGACGGGTAAAAGATTTTTTAGCACACGTGGAAAACAGGGAAGGATAGTGAGAACTTCTCATTTTAATTTCCATTGAATTTATCAAGCGGATGGGATCAATCAGTACAGAACTGCTACTCATAATTTTGTGCTGCCTGGTGGTGCTGTCGTACCTGTTTTCAGTTGTGAGCAGATACATTAAAGTCCCTTCAGTACTGCTGCTGCTATTTTCCGGAGTTATTTTTCAGCTTATCTCTAATGCAAACAATTTTCACATTGAAATACCGGCGACTATTGTTGAAGGTCTCGGTGTAATCGGGCTGATCATGATTGTGCTGGAAGCCGGGTTGGATCTTAAGCTCGGAAAAACAAAAATTCCCCTGATCAGGTCATCGTTTTTTACCGCCCTTATCATCCTTATTCTGTCGACGGCGGGGATCACGGCAATACTTTATTTCTGGTTGAAAGAGGATATTGTTCGATGCATCGTATATGCCTTGCCGTTATCAATAATGAGCAGCTCTATTGTGCTGCCAAGCATTCACCATCTGACGGGCTATAAGAAAGAGTTTCTTGTTTATGAGGCTTCGTTCTCTGACATTCTGGGCATCATTTTCTTCAACTATCTAACGGCCGACGACATTCTTACTTTCAAGTCCATAGGTGTGTTCTCGGGGAGCATCGTTATCTCCATTGCGTTATCTCTTATTCTGTCGTTGTTGCTTTTTTTGCTGTTGACAAAATCCAAGTTCGAGATCAAATTTTTCCTTCTGCTGGCGTTGCTGATATTAATTTATTCAGGAGGTAAGTTGCTTCACCTGCCTTCGTTATTAATCATCCTGGTATTTGGTTTAATGATCAGCAATTGGCAGAAAATTCCGGTAACCAGATTAACAACGTTTTTAAAGCCGGAGGAAGTAGAGTCAAGTACCAAATTGTTGCACTCTATTACTGCCGAATCATCATTTCTGATTCGCACTTTCTTTTTCATCTTGTTTGGATACTCCATTGATCTTAGAAGCCTCCTAAATTCGGAAGCGCTGACGGTAGGAAGTCTGATTGTCGTTTCACTTTTTCTTATCAGGTTGATTTACCTCCGCTTTTATCTGAAGACGAAGGTTGTTCCCGAGGTTTTTTTTATTCCACGAGGGCTGATAACCATTGTGCTTTTTTATAAAATCCCGCCTCACCTGAAACTTGAGACGTTCAACGACGGTATTTTGTTTTTTGTCATACTCTCTACAGGCATCATTCTGTCACTTGGAATGATATTGTACAACAAGGAAAATGACGAAGTCATCGAAGATCCGCAGTTCTCGGAAAGAAAGGACATCCTATAACGCTGCTGAGTTGCTGCAGATGGTTACAGAATTGCAACGAAAAAACTTTAAACGCTAAATGGCTAACAAAACGTTTGATCTGTTTAAGGATTTCTTCAGAAGTGAAAAAGCTGCGGGCTTAATATTGATTGCCTGCACCGTTGTTTCGCTGATTATTGCAAACACAAATTTTGGTGATGCCTATTTACATTTCTGGCATTCGAACGTTGATTTATCGTTTGGATTTCTACGCTTAAACTATTCTGTAGAACATTGGATCAATGACGGGCTGATGGCGATCTTTTTTCTGCTGGTGGGGCTGGAAATAGAAAGAGAGTTGTACATCGGCGAGCTGTCAAATTTCAGAAATGCGCTGTTACCGATCGTAGCCGCCGCAGGGGGCATGTTACTGCCGTCGGCTATTCACTATTTCTTCAATGCGGGTACCGCAACCGTCGCAGGGTTTGGCATTCCGATGGCGACTGATATTGCTTTTGCCCTGGGCATACTTTCCCTGGCGGGCGACAAAGTTCCATTATCGCTTAAGATTTTTCTCACCGCACTTGCCATCATTGATGATCTGGGTGCGATAACGGTTATTGCACTTTTTTACACGAAAGATTTTGCCGCAGGATATTTGTTTGCTGCTCTTTTCATTTTTGGTATTCTTTTTTTAGCCGGCAAAAAAGGTGTTTACAATCTTCTATTCTTTCTGATTGGCGGTGTGCTGATGTGGTATTGTATGCTGCAATCGGGCGTGCATGCAAGCATAGCCGGTGTGCTGCTGGCATTCGCAATACCGTTTCACAAGGAAGATGACAAAAATCCGTCATTCAAGCTGCAACATTCATTACACAACATTGTAGCATTTGCAGTTCTCCCCATCTTCGCTTTGTGCAATACGGCTATTATTTTTCCGAAGGACTTCTGGCGAAGCTTTACCGGAAGCAATTCACTTGGCATCATTCTCGGTTTATTACTGGGTAAGTTCTTAGGAATTTTTCTTTTTTCCTACACGGCTGTAAAAACCAGAATAGCATCACTATCGCCCGAATTGAACTGGCGGCACATAGCCGGGATTGCGATGCTGGGCGGCATTGGCTTTACCATGAGTATTTTCATCGCCAACCTGGCGTTCGATGACCCAGAGCTGATTACTGCTTCCAAGCTGTCAATTCTTGCTGCATCCGTGATAGCGGCGGCATTAGGGCTGCTTGTTCTACGCGATACAAAACCAAAATAGGTACTCTGTTTTTGAAAAGATTACGCTACATCTTCTCATTCTTTGTCAATCACGAATCGATTTCGATTTTGGAAGAATATCTTCTTCCTTGGCAGCAGTCAAACCGGACGTTCTTAATTCACGTTCTAAGAAATAGTTCAAGGCGGTTCGCAGTGCAGCTATCGCGGCAAGTTTACCGATATCATCCCAGGTTGGGGCGATGGCTGTTGCCAGAATGTCGGCTGCGAGAAGTAGTTCCAAAGCAATCGTAAGTGAGCTTCCGAACTGAATCCGTATGTGTTGATTGACGGTTTCAACATTGGTCTTTGTGAAATTCACCACGTATCGGTAAACGAATCGTAACAAAGCAATTGCAATGACAATTGACGCCAGTATTTCGACTGAACTGCTCAGATAAGCTGTGATCACTTCAGCCAGCTGCTTCATCGCTCATTCCGCTTTTATGCTGCCATTTTTCTGCACTCATCGGCACACCTTTTACAAGCTCTTGCGCACTCCTGGCAATGTTCCATTTGGTGTCGCCCGCATTCGTTGCCACATTGGTCGCAGATGTCGGCGCATATTCTGCAAATTTCCTTCGCATAAGAGCTGCCCATACTCATTAGTTGCGCAGACGCGTAACAAATGGATGCGCACTGCATATCCAGCTCGATACATTTTGCCATCATCTTCACGTCTTCTTCTTGTGTACACGATGATGCGCAATGATTGCAAATAGCAGCACATTCCAGGCATGCATCAATGCAGCTTTTGTATTCATGATATCCAGGCATAGTTGAATTTTCCTTAATGCCTGCAAAAAATAAACCAGCAGAAAGAACCGATGGGCGGGTTAGTCGTTGGTGTAAAACGCTTCTATTTGTTTGCCTAGTTCGGTGAGAAGGTCTTTGTTATCGTGGCTGCCCGCCCAACATCTAATGCCTCTGACAAGAGTAATTTCTTCCGGCGGTTTGTTAGCAGGTTCACCTTCGAAATAAAGCAACTCTGCAAAATATAGCCCCGGTTCTTCCTTCAAAACCCTAAAACAGGCTTCGCCCTCATTGTACTTTACATACGCCTGCAAGTCCATAGCTTTCACAATTAAAACAAAATACAAAGGTGCCAATATGATGACGTATTTGCCCTACGGTGAACGGATTCTAATGTTTTTCTAATGGATCAAAGCTGTGACTGACATTTGGCAATTAATCTAATTCAGGTTTAATGTTATTCTAATCGGGCTCTATAGTTCAGGAGCTATGTTGCAGGTTGAAAAAAGAGCCTATGCCACACGACAAAAGAATTTTCATTGTAGCGAACCGCTTACCCGTTTCAGTTTCAGACTCAGAAGGAGTTGTAGACATAAAGCCTACAACCGGCGGACTTGTCACAGCAGTTTCCGGCTACTTGCAAAACGTAGGAAATGAGTTTTCCGAATTTTATTGGGTTGGCGTTCCCGGCTGCACTGCAACGGTGTGGAACGAAGCCGTCAATCGGTTACCGCAATCAAAATTTACATATTTACCAGTCATGCTGTTTCATGAGCAGTATGAAAGTTATTACAGCGGTTTTTCCAATTCGGTGCTGTGGCCTTTGTTCCATTATTTCCCATCATACGCCGAATATTCAAAGGATGAATTTGAAGCGTACATGCAGGTGAATGCACATTTTGCCGAGGTGCTGGAACGTAACTGCCGACCAGGCGATACTGTTTGGATTCATGATTATCATTTGCTGCCACTTGCCGGAATGCTGCGAAAAGCTTTTCCTGAAATAACGATTGGCTTTTTCCTGCATATTCCCTTTCCTTCTTTCGAAATATTCAGGCTGTTGCCGAAAATGTGGCAGGAACAACTTCTGCGCGGAATGTTAGGCGCTGATCTCGTTGGTTTTCACACCATGAGTTATGCCACGCACTTTCTTCAGTGTGTTCAGTACTTGCTTGGCATCAACCACGAAAGACATATACTTCGATACAGGAAACGATTGGTGAAAGTCGACGTGTTTCCCATCAGCATTGATTATGCAAAATTCAGCAGTGCGTCACAGCAGGACAGCGTTGTTGCACTTCGGCAATCGATTCGGGAAAAGATGAACGGTTGGAAGCTTTTATTCTCGGTCGACAGGTTGGATTACACCAAGGGAATGCAAAACCGATTGAAGGGCTTTGAAGAATTTCTTCAAAATAATCCTGAGTACCACAACAAAGTTGCTTTCATTATGGTGGTAGTGCCCTCCCGTGACAACATCAGCAAATACGCAGAAAGAAAAAGAACTATTGAAGAAACCATCAGCAGGATAAACGGCACGTGGGGAACGCTGCATTGGCAGCCGATTTTCTATCAATACAACACCCTTGCGTTTGAACAAATGGTGGCGCTGTATACACTTTGTGATATTGCACTCATTACTCCGCTGCGTGACGGAATGAACCTGGTGTCAAAAGAATTTGTGGCAAGCCGCACAGACAAGAAAGGCGTTTTGGTGCTGAGTGAAATGGCAGGTGCTGCAAACGAATTGACTGACGCGTTGATCATTAATCCCAATGACCCGCAAGAGATTGCTGAAAAGATAAAAGAAGGCTTGGAGATGCCGGAGAAAGAACAGTGCAGTCGAATCGAAAAAATGCAAAAGCGCATAGCTCATTACGATGTAAACGCCTGGGCCGATGATTTCATGTCGGGTTTGACGAATATCAAAATAAAGCAAAAGCATTTCCAAGAAATTTTTCTCGACGAATATTCAAAAATCAACTTGCTTGATTGCTACAGAGCAGCAAACAAACGGCTGCTGCTTCTCGACTACGATGGTACATTGGTGCCGTACGCTGCAACGCCTCAAATGGCAACACCGCATGCACCGTTGCTTGAACTGCTAAGCGGTTTATCTGCCCAGTCGGCGAACGATGTAGTCCTTATTAGCGGAAGAAAAAGCGATTGGCTGGAGAAACATTTTTCACATCTCCCAATGACGCTTGTGGCAGAAGATGGTGCGAAAGTGAAGCTGCCGGGTATTGCGTGGACTGCCGAAGTACCAACGTATAACGAATGGAAAAGTTCCGTGTGTAAGATTATGGAAATGTACGAAAGGCGCTGTCCGCAGTCGTTCATTGAAGAAAAAGAATTTTCGGTGGTGTGGCACTACAGAAACGCAGATCCTGAGCAAGGGCCGCTCAGGTGCATGGAACTGGTGAGGGAACTAAATGATCATCTGTACGACCCGCATCTGGAAGTGACGACTGGAAACAAAGTCGTTGAAGTGAGGAACAGGGGGATAAATAAAGGTTCCGCAATAAAGAAAATCATTGACCGAAAACCTTACGATTTCATTTTTGCCGTTGGCGACGATAAAACGGATGAAGACATGTTCAAAGCGCTGGTGGGCAGGCAGGATTGTTACACGATCAAAGTAGGACCAAATGCATCGTATGCACAGTTCAATCTGCTGCGGCCGCAGATGGTTACTTCGCTGCTGGAAGCGATGAATCAAATTTCAGTAAAACAGTCCCGCTTCAGCTCTGGCCAATTCGCGTTCCCGATGAAAAAGTGATGACGAAAACGGTGCCTCTTCCTACGGTGGAATTCACGGTGATAAAGCCCTTGTGCATTTTAATGATCTGTTGCGCAAGAGCCAGTCCCAGTCCAAAACCGCGGGCTTTGGAGTTTTCATTAATTCGGTAAAAAGGTTGAAAAATTTTTTCTATTTCTTCCTGCTTAATGCCGGTTCCGCGATCGCTGACAGAAACAATGATTTGGTTTTCGGCCAAACCTAATTCGATTTCAGCACGGTTGTTTTCGGAATATTTGCAAGCATTAACCACTATGTTTTTCAAAGCGCTCAGCAGCAACGCCTCACTGCCGAACACAACGAGGTCATCTTCATTCTCCGGTAAATCATTGAAAGAAATTTGTACAGAATATTCCGAGTTTATCCGCGAGACTTCCGCGGGTAATTGCAACACAATTTCGTCGATGCGCACAGGGCTAATCTCCAATCCACCTTTGTTGCCCGATGCCTTTGCAAATTCAAGTAACGTTTGTGTCAGCCTGCATAGTTGCTGCACATCCTGATAGGTTGACTGAATCACTTTTTTATATTCCGCTGCATTTCTTTCGCGTTGCAACGCAACCTCCAGCTGACTGGAAATAGCAGTCAGCGGGGTGGATAGTTCGTGGGATGCATTGGAGATGAAGTGCCGCTGCATATCGAAACTTGCCTGAAGCCTGTTGAGCAAATTGTTCAATGTAGCTGCTAGTTGATTCCATTCATCTTTTGTAGGTCCCGTTTCTATGCGGCGGGTGAGGTTCTGCGCGGAAATATCTTCCACATCATTTGTTATTTTTTTAATGGGCAGGAGCAAACGTGCGGAGAAAACATAACCACTTATTAAAACAAAAATGTTCCCAATGAGAAAACTGTACAAAAGAATTTTCGCAAGAGAATTGAGGTTTGCTTTTCCTTCGACATCTTCTCCTGCAACGAAAACGAGAATGTCAACAGCTTTGTCGCGGTAATGATGACCCACTGCTTCCCTTTCACCTACGGTGAAAAATATTTCACCTTTTTCTCTTGCTGACCGAAGCCGTTGGCTATTGATATGCAAATCGTCTCCACTCTGGTCGCTGTACCGGTACAGGAGAATATCATTTTCATTGTAGGCTTCAACCGCTTTTTCTTTCAACGAAATGGTTGTAGAAGAATCGATTCTGGCCACCAATTCCCGATTGAAAATTTCTCTTTGGCTCAGCAATCTCGCTGTGGTGATCGCCCTGTTTTTCAACCGGCTTTTAATCACATCCAAACGTGCCTTGTAGGAAAAATAATAAATGCCGCCGCATACCAGACTCAGAATAACAAACGCAAGGGCGGAAAACAACAAAGTAATTCGTAACCGTACCGGCATGTATCAGGAGTTGTCTTTTAAAACGTAGCCCATTCCCACCTGCGTCTGAATTAACTTTACCGGGAACGGTTTGTCGACTTTATTGCGAACGTAATTGATATAAACGTCTATCACATTTGTATTGGTGTCGAAGTCAATGTCCCAAACATTCACAGCAATATCACTTCTCGAAACGACCCTGTTTTTATTGCGAAGCAAATACTCCAGCAACTGAAATTCTTTGGCTGTGAGATTAATTATTTTGTCTGCTCTTTTCACTTCCTTGCGATCGAGATTCATTTCCAGGTCATCGGCTTTCAGAATGGTTCCCGATGGAACGTTGACATTCATGCTCCGCTTCAAAAGCACGCGAATTTTCATCAGTAATTCCTTAAACTCAAATGGTTTTATGATGTAGTCATCGGCGCCTGCATCATAGCCTTCAATTTTATCATCCAACGAGCTTAGGGCTGTCAGCATAATGACCGGAATGTTTGCATTGCGGCTCCTGATGTTTTTGCAAAGCTCATAACCGTTCATTCCCGGCAAATTGATGTCGAGAATGACCACGTCAAACGAATGGTTTTGAAAGATTTTCCAACCGGTGATACCATCGTACGCCAGTTCTGTAAAAAAACCGGCCTCGGTGAGGCCTAATTTTATGGTATCGGCAATTTTCTTCTCGTCTTCAACAACTAAAATTTTTGTTTCGCTCATACCCGGGCAAGTTAGCGCAAGCGGCAATGGTAATTTACCAACTTTCATCAAATTCTAATATCATTCTAATCCGTAATTCCTGCCTGCTGCTGTGCACGTAACTAAGTTTGCAGAGGAATAATAATCTTCGGATACATACTAGTGCAGAAGAAAATCGTATCCGTTCTCATCATTTGTTTGTTTAGTATTAGCCTCCATTTCCTGGAGGCTTTTATTTTAAAGGCATAATTTTTTAACTAATCCTCATGCCTGCTTTCTTTCACCGTAGAAGATTGCTGAAATTTTTGCAAAAGCACTACACATGAAAAACAGATTCACCGATAAGGTTTGCCTTGTAACGGGTGCCGGTTCAGGCATTGGCAGAGCTACAGCATTGAGGTTTGCCGCAGAAGGTGGTAAAGTGCTCGTAATTGACCGTGATGAAAAAGGCGGGTCGGAAACTGTAAATATGATCGAGAAGAATAAAGGGGAAGCAGCATTCAGTAAGTGTGATGTAGGTGTGGAAGATGAGATTAAATCGGCAGTGCAAATGGCTGTGGACATGTGGGGTAGAGTGGATGTGTTGGTTAATAATGCAGCTATGATGACCTTCAAAAAGATCGTTGACCTGACAACCACGGAGTGGGACCAGGTATTAAATGTGAACCTCCGTTCTGTTTTTCTGTTTTGTAAATATTGCATTCCGCATATGAACCGGGGTGCTATCGTGAACGTCAGTTCTGTGCATGCACACGAAACTACAGCCAATGTTGTACCCTATGCAAGCAGTAAAGGAGCTATGGAAGCTTTTGTGCGTGGTGTCAGTTTGGAATATCCATATCCTAAACTGAGAATCAATTGCGTGGCTCCCGGTGCCGTGGACACACCGATGCTTTGGAACAATCCGAATGTGAAAAGCGGCGCTGAAAAAGTGCGTGGAGCAATAGGAGAGCCGGAAGAACTTGCTGCTGCCATTTGCTTTGTTGCATCAGATGAAGCCAGTTATGTAAATGGTACTACGCTAATTGTTGATGGTGGTCGCCTCGATATTCTCTAATATGGAACAATGAAGCCGAAGAAAAATTCATGTTTGCCACCGGAATTGAAAACAGCTATCCCATTGTAATGCTGCCGAATGGCGCAAAGAAGAGAGTTGATGAAATGGAAAAATGTTTTCACTACCAATATTGGCAACAAGATTTCGAACTGGTGAAAGATTTAGGAATTGAATTTATGCGCTACGGACCTCCGTATTATAAAGTGCATTCTGCTCCCGGAAAATATGACTGGGAGTTTACCGACGCAGCTTTTAAAAAACTGGAGGAACTGGAGGTTACGCCTATCGTAGATCTATGTCATTTTGGAGTTCCGGATTGGATCGGCGATTTCCAAAACCCTGATTTTCCGGTATTCTTTGCCGAGTACGTACGGGAATTCGCACGCCGTTTTCCCAACTTGCAGTTTTTTACGCCGATCAATGAAATCTTCATCACAGCAACTTTTTCCGCGCAATATGGCTGGTGGAACGAGTGTCTCTCTTCCGATCAAAGTTTTGTAACAGCGTTGAAGCATTTGTGCAAGGCGAATGTGTTGGCGATGCACGAAATTCTTAAGGTGCAGCCGGAGGCTACTTTTATTCAAAGTGAGTCTTCAGAATATTTCCACCCCATGAGACCGGAAGCACAAGCACATTCAAACTTCCTGAACGAAAAAAGATTTTTGTCGCTTGATCTCACTTACGGTTATCCCATCACAGCGGATATGTACGAGTACTTGCTCGATAACGGAATGACAAGAGAGGAGTACCGTTGGTTCAGCAACAATCAGGTAGCTGCACGATGCATCATGGGCAATGATTATTACATAACCAATGAACATCTTGTGCGTCCAGATGGTAGCACAGAACCTTCCGGTGAAATATTTGGTTATTATGTAATCACGCATCAATATTTCAGCCGTTACCGCCTTCCGCTTATGCACACTGAAACGAATATTGCTATGCCGGATTCGGTAGAGTGGTTCTATAAAGAATGGGCAAACGTTCACCGGTTGAAGCAGGACGGCGTCCCCATTGTTGGATTTACATGGTATAGTTTGACGCACCAGGTTGATTGGGATTCGGCACTGCGCAATGATGCCGGCGTTATAAATGAGTTAGGGCTTTACGACCTTAAACGGAACATTATGCCTGTTGGAGAAGCGTACAAAAAAGTAATTCGGCAGTGGAAAGACGTACTTGCTACTGAGAGTTATGGACTACATTTTAAACAGTAACGTAACATCTGCATGGAGAAAGAATTAGCCAAAGAACGGAGGCGATTGTTGGTTTCAGTTGAAAAGCTATTGGAGGGTCCGATGGTTTTTCTTGGCTTCATATGGCTCGTGTTAATAGTGATAGAATTGGTTTGGGGTTTGAGCAAACCACTGGAATATTTAAGTCTTACCATCTGGGGTATTTTTATCATTGATTTTCTGCTGAAGTTTTTTCTTGCGCCAAGTAAGGTCACGTTTTTGAAGAAGAACATCCTAACAGCGATTTCGTTGGTAATACCTGCACTTCGTGTTTTCCGGATTTTGCGTGCTCTTCGATTTCTTCGTGGTGTGCGGCTTGTGAAGGTGGTGGCATCGCTCAACCGCAGCATGAAAAGTTTAGGTGCCGCCATGAGTCGGAGAGGCTTTGGTTACGTAATGGTGCTTGCGGTGATTGTAACGTTCGGAGGTGCGGCGGGCATGTATGCTTTTGAAAAAGGTAACACCGGTTTCGAGAATTATGGAATGGCTCTTTGGTTTACCGCCATGCGGGTCATAACAGCCGGAAGCGATTATTGGCCGCAGACGCCGGAAGGCAGAACGCTGTCGTTTATTATTGCTCTTTTTGGATATGCAATTTTTGGTTACGTGACTGCTACTTTAGCTACTTTTTTTATTGGCCGAGATGCTGAAGAGAAAGATGCACCCGTTGCCGGAGCGCAGGACATTAAAGAGTTGAAAGAACAAATTGCGCAGCTTTCTAATCGTTTGACGGAATTTAAAAACAAAGCAGACTAGCGTCCTTCACGACTTTTGTTTTTTGATGTACAATTCATTGAGCGTGACGATCACCACGACGAGAATCGGAGTCGCCAGCACAACACCCCAGCCGCCCGTAAGCACACCCATAATCAACTGAGATATGATAATTAAAGCAGGAGCTATATTCAGCAATTTTTTTTGAATTTGTGGTGTGATCACATTGCTCTCCAGCACCTGCACTAATATGTAAAGGGCAGCTACAATCAGTGCAGTGGTGGTGCCCTGCATTAGTCCAATCAAAATTGCAGGAACCATCGCAATAAGCGGCCCAAAGTTCGGAATGAAGTTGAGCAAACCGGCAAGTAACGCCAATACAAGCCACATGGGCACACCAATGATAACAAGACCAATCGCGGTCAGCACAAACACGATCATCATGGCAAATATTTGTCCTTTCAGCCACTTGGTCAATGACCTTCCTAACTGTTGAATTAAATTTTCAGCCTTTGGCTTGCCGCCTGCGGGTACCAATTTAACGGCGCCAGTGACGTAAGTTTTGGGAGCCGCGGTAAAAAAAATGCCGAGGAAAAGAACAACGTAAATATCTCCAAGTACTCCGAACGTGCTTCTGAAAAAGGATTGCGCAACATTGGTTGCGGTTTTCTTTGTATCGTCTGATGTAATCTTCTCCACAATCTTTCGCCCGATGGTAGATTGTTCCAGTTTTACTTTGAAGTTTTCTGCCGCTGTTGGCAACACGCTCGAAAGTTCATCCGTTTGCTTTTGTATGCTGCTGCCGGCAAAGTAGAAGAAACCAAGCAACAACAGAATAGAAAAAATGATGGCAATAGGAAGACTAAGCTTGTGCGGCAACTTCAGCTTTCGTTCTATCAGTCCTGCAAGACCGTGAAAGTAAATGGCAATAAGAGCCGCTGCGAAGATGAGCAGCAGGACATTAAAAACCGCCTTCAGCATCCATAGAATGATGACAGCCAAACAAACAATACCAACAGTGCTCCAAACATTTTTTTGCGTGGTCATCTAACAGTTTTTTATGCACAAAAAATTGATCCTAGGATAAAGGTTCCGGCTTAGGCGCACTGCCTGCAGGTCGTGACTTGTCGTTCGGCAGCGGAATAAATTCTTTGTTATCGTTGGGAGGCAATATTATGCGACCTTGTTTCCAATCTTCTTTTGCCTGTTCAATACGTTCTCTTTTTGACGAAACAAAATTCCACCAAATGAATCTTTCTCCAAGGGGCTCGCCACCGAGTAGCATCAATGTGCTTGCTTCTTTAGCAATAATCATCGGATCGGTGCCTTGCGTGAATACCAGCATTTGACCTGCACCATAACGAGTGCCGTTCACTTCTACTGTTCCCTTTGCAATATAAAAGCCACGTTCGCTGTGTTCCTTTGGCAACCCAAGCCGTGCATCCTTTTCAAGAACGACATGTAGATAAAAAAGGGGAGAATGTGTTTTTACATCGTTGTTTAATCCGAATGCGTTGCCGGCAATCAGCCGCATCCAAACTCCTTTTTCGGTGTATATCGGTAACTTTTCAGGCTTGTAATTATCGAATGCAGGCGCTGCTTCTTCATCCTTCTCCGGTAGTGCCACCCATGTTTGGATCATCTCCAGTTCACCACCCGCCAAAGCTGATGGATCTTCGAATCTTTCAGAATGTGCAATGCCGCTACCTGCCGTCATCCAATTTACTTCTCCGGGGCGAATTACCTGCTCAACACCAAGACTGTCACGGTGGGTCACCTGCCCGCCAAATAAATAGCTGACTGTAGATAACCCAATATGCGGATGCGGTAACACATCGAAATTTGTGGTTGATGAAGGTTCAATCTCGACCGGGCCGGCATGATCCATAAAAATAAAGGGTCCAACCATGCGCCTCAAGCGAAACGGAAGTATGCGCTTTACTTTCATCACCGGGCTGATTGCTGCAGGACGGGCATCTATAACAATATCGAGCATACTATTTTTTTAGATTGCTTTATGAAAATACCCAATTACACCTATCAGGCAGTTTTGAAATTTACCGCCGAAACTTTGTAGCCGCAATACAATGAACACGAATCTACGAACTACTGCAGCCAAAGTTTGGTGATTGATTTCGCAAGCTCAATCAATTCATTAAATGTATCCGGCTTCGTTACGAAGCAGTTTGCTCCGTGATTGTAAACAACCTGTTTATCCTTAAGTGAAGACGAGGTGGTAAAAACGATGGTGGGGATTTGTTGAAACCGGTCGTTGCTCTTTATTTCTTTCAGCGTTTCTCTTCCGTCTTTACCGGGCATATTGAGATCCAGCATAATGAG
>JAEZJD010000195.1 GCA_023436425.1 Bacteroidota bacterium
GGATTTGGCCGACGATTTTAAAATAAACATTGAAGTGAACCATGCCACACTTGCCGGTCACACATTCACACACGAATTGCAGGTGGCTGCTGATGCAGGAATGCTGGGTTCAATTGACGCTAACCGGGGCGATTATCAAAACGGCTGGGATACGGATCAATTTCCAAACAATGTCAATGAATTAACTGAGGCCATGCTTGTTATTCTCGAAGCAGGTGGACTGCAGGGCGGCGGTGTAAACTTCGATGCTAAGATTCGTCGCAACTCAACCGATCCAATTGATCTGTTTTATGCACACATTGGCGGTATGGATTCGTTTGCAAGAGCGTTGATAGCTGCTGACGCTATCCTTCAAAAATCTGAATACAAAAAGTTCAGACAGGAACGTTACGCGAGCTTCGACGATGGCAAAGGCAAAGAGTTTGAGCAGGGAAAACTGTCCCTGGAGGATTTACGTCAATATGCAATCGAGAACGGTGAGCCCCAAGTGAGAAGCGGGCGCCAGGAGTGGCTGGAAAATATCATCAATCGACATATTTAGTCTTTAAGCAACCAAAACTAACATCATGCATTTACTGGGTCCAATCGACTGGATTTTCATAGTCCTGTACCTGGCTGTTATTGCCGCCGTGTCCGTTTGGTCGATTAGAAGAAGCAAGGAATCTCCATCTGATTATTTTCTTGCAAATCGCAACCTCGGATGGTTTGTAATCGGCGCATCTATTCTTGCATCAAACGTAGGGTCAGAGCACATTGTGGGGTTAGCAGGCACTGCGGCTCAGTCCGGGTTAGTTATGGGGCATTACGAGCTGCACTCCTGGATTATTCTTTTGCTCGGTTGGGTATTTGTCCCATTTTACATGCGCAGCATGGTGTATACAATGCCTGAATTTTTGGAGCGTCGCTACAATGAAAAGTCACGAATTCTGTTATCAATAATTCAACTTTTAAGCTATATCATCACGAAAGCGTCGGTAACAATTTTTGCTGCTGCTACTGTGATTACGATATTTTTTCCAAGCGTAGATTTTTGGACAGCCGCAATCATTTTGGTTATTGTCACGGGAATTTACACGGTAATGGGCGGCTTACACGCGGTAATGTACACGGAGGCGATTCAGGCAATTGTGTTGCTCCTGGGTTCCACCGTGTTGATGTTTTATGGCTTGCATGAAGTGGGCGGCTGGAGTGGGTTGATGTCCTCTCTGCCGAAAGAAAAATTGAACATGTTTCCTGCGCTTAGCGATCCGGAATTTCCCTGGGCTGGAATTTTGTTTGCTTCGCCGATTGTGGGTATTTGGTACTGGTGCACCGATCAACACATTGTGCAGCGATGCCTTGCTGCCAGAGACGAAAAACAGGCGAGGAGAGGAACCATTTTCGCAGCATATCTCAAGCTGATGCCTTTCTTCATTTTCATGATTCCCGGGGTTATTGCCTTTGCTCTACACCAGCAGGGAAGACTACAACTCAACGATCCGAATGAAGCGTTTCCCACGATGGTTCGTGATATTCTTCCTGTAGGTGTTCGCGGTCTGCTTGCTGGCGGATTGCTGGCTGCGCTAATGAGTTCGCTCGCATCGGTCTACAATGCATGCTCCACATTATTTACGATGGACATTTACAAAAAAGTAAAACCTGAAGCAGGTAATAAAGAACTGGTGAAAGTAGGACGCATTACTACTGCAGTTGTTGTGTTATTAGGGATGGTTTGGATTCCGCTCATGTCGAAAATTTCGGGAGTGTTGTACCAGTATTTACAAAGTGTGCAATCATATTTGGCACCGCCGATTGCAGCGGTGTTTTTGCTCGGAGTCTTTTTCAAACGAATCAATGCAAAAGGAGCGTTTAGTGCAATGGTCGTCGGCTTCATCATCGGTGTAATCAGGATTGTTCTTGAGCTAAACAAAGATGCGCTCACCGGCGTGCTGCACGATTTTGCCACGTTAAACTTCTTGTATTTCTGCATTATACTATTTGTGTTTTCTATTGTTGTGATGATTACGGTAAGCCTCTTAACTCCACGACCAGATCCACAGCAAATAAATGGATTGACATTCGCAACAACAGTTGCAGAAGATCGTGCAGCGTCCCGGGCAAGCTGGAATGCGACAGATGTGTGGCTATCTGTATTCGTCATTGCTATTATCGTTTCTGTGTTCTTATATTTTTCCCCGATGGGAATAGCAAAGTAGGCAACACCTTTTTCATTGTAAACCTGGCTTCACGTCAGGTTTATTTTTTTAAACTTTGATGTATGCGATACATGATGGAGCAAACGATGCGTTGGTTCGGTCCGAACGATGCGGTTAGTTTGTGGCACATTCGGCAAGCAGGTTGCACAGGTGTCGTTACCGCGTTGCACCATGTTCCCGTGGGTGAAGTTTGGACGATTGAAGAGATCGAGAAGAGAAAAAAAGTCGTTGAAGAAGCAGGAATGACTTGGACTGTTATTGAAAGTTTACCCGTAAGCGAAGACATCAAAAAACAATCAGGCAATTATCTGCAGCACATTGAAAACTATAAGCAAAGCCTTCGCAACGTAGCATCATGTGGGTTGAAAGTAGTGACATACAACTTTATGCCTATACTTGACTGGATGCGCACAGATGTCAGTTACGAATTACCTGACAGAAGTAGAGCATTGTATTTTGAAAGGTCTGCCTTTATTGCTTTTGATTTGTTCATGTTGAAAAGATCCGGTGCTGAAAAGGACTACTCAAAAGAGCAAATTCAAAAAGCAAAAACCCGTTTTCAGCAGATGACTGATGACGAACAGGAATCGCTTTATCGCAACGCATTGCTAGGGTTGCCTGGAAGCGAGGAACGATTTACTGAAGAAGAAATTCTTGCTGCATTGAAAACTTACGAGACGATTGACCGGACAAAGCTGAAAGAACATTTGTTTTATTTTTTGCAACAAATTGTTCCTGTAGCTGAAGAATTCGGATTGAAGCTTGCTATTCACCCGGACGATCCTCCATATCCGATTTTGGGCTTACCGCGCATCATGAGTACCGAGCAAGATGCACGAGAACTGATTGCAGCTGCGCCTTCAGCGGCCAATGGATTATGTTTTTGTACAGGATCGTTCGGCGCAAGGCCGGATAATGATCTTGTGGGCATGATCCAGAGATTAGGTGAGCATATTCATTTTTTGCATCTGCGCAATACCAAAAGAGATGAGGAAGGAAATTTTTACGAAGCCGATCATCTCGCCGGCGATGCTGATATGCCGGCAATTGTCAAGGAAATTGTGTTGTTAATGCGGAGAAGGAAAATTTCTATTCCAATGCGCCCGGATCACGGCCATCAAATGCTGGACGACCTGTCAAAGAAGACATATCCCGGTTATAGCGCAATCGGCAGATTGCGCGGCTTGGCAGAATTGAGAGGCTTGGAGCTTGGAATCAGCAGTTGTTTGCAATAAGGCAACGAACCGGACCAGCAGATTGAAACCGTTCGTTGCTGGCATGTTTTTTCTACATTTTTCGCTGTGGCAAAGCCAAAGATTTATATAGGTACATCTGGATGGCTGTATCCGCACTGGCTCGGCAATTTTTATCCAGAAACGATGAAGAAGTCGCAGGATCAATTCAGCCATTATCTAAAATTTTTCAATACGGTTGAATTGAACAACTCTTTTTACCGGCTGCCTACGCGGGAACGGTTTGAAAATTGGCGAAAGAATTCACCTAAAAAATTTCTTTTTGCTGTGAAAGCAAGCCGCTTTATCACCCACATGAAAAAACTGAAAGATCCTAAAGAACCACTGAAGTTGATGCTGGGAAATGCTGACGGATTAGGAGAAAAACTCGGACCTGTTTTGTTTCAGCTACCTCCGGGATGGAAGCTCAATATTGAGCGGTTTAAAACATTTTTAAAAGCCCTGCCAAGTGGTTATCGTTTTGCTTTTGAATTTAGAAATGAAACCTGGTACAATGAAGAAGTGAATGAGTTACTCGAAAAATACAACTGTGCTTTTTGTATTTATCAGTTAGCCGGACACCATTCGCCGCTTACAATTACTGCAGATTTTGTGTACCTGCGCCTGCATGGTCCCACCGAATGGAAGTATGCAGGAAGCTACGATGATGCTGCGCTAAAGCGTTGGGCGGCGCAGTGCAAAAAGTGGATGAAAGACAAACGCGATGTATATGTTTATTTCGACAATGACCAGGCGGGATATGCAGCTTTCAATGCCATCAGGCTGCTGGAGCTGATGAAGTGAACGACTGGCGCAACATTGACGGCAAGCCTCTGCCCTTTGACTTTAAAACCATCTGCCCCGTCGCTTATCCCACGTGGTGAATCCAACTTTAAATTGAACGGGATTGCTGAATTTGTTGGCAGCGGATGTAACTACGTAAACCCCGATTTTAAATTTATCCAAAGGATTGAACGGAGATTGAAAAGCACGTTCGACTCCTGCAAACAGTTCTGCGTAACGGAGATTTCGTTCTTGCGTAATTAAAAATCCGGTGCCTGCAATTTCTCTCAACTTCAATTTTTTCAGCAGCGGAATTTTGTTGATCAAAAAGCCGTTGAATTCATGCACAAGATGCCCTTCATAAAATCTGTTGAAGATGGGAAATGTTGAATCAAGCGCCTGAAAGGCTTTGCCGGGATTCATAAAGAGAAGAGGATCACCCCTTCGTTGAAACTGGTAGTCAATCAGCTTTAGATCATTTGTATTTATAAAACTTCCGGTTTTCACTGTGTACTTCGAAACTCCAATCAATCCCAGATTTACCTCCTGTTGCAAACC
Source organism: Bacteroidota bacterium (assembly GCA_023436425.1). Taxonomy (GTDB): domain Bacteria; phylum Bacteroidota; class Bacteroidia; order Chitinophagales; family Chitinophagaceae; genus Flavisolibacter. The sequence continues at coordinate 4,769 of JAEZJD010000195.1, forward strand.
AAATTCCAGGTAATCCAAATCTACATCACTTGCCAGGAAGTTTTTTATCCCCTTTCGCCATTCAACAAAAGCCGTCGGCCACTTAGAACCAAGAATGATCTTTTCAAGCGGTTCTCTGCGGTATTTCTGAAAAGGAGTATACTCCAATCGTATTTTTCCATACACCGCGTTGTACGGATCGAACGGAACCGGTTGATTATTATTCAACACAGTACCGAGCAAACTGTCAACCAGTGTGCCCGTTTTATAATTACTTACCGAACGTCTGAGCGCTACGGCTAATTCATTGCGCAGAAATAATCCATTCGCCACTTCCAGCCCGTGACCACCGGCGATTTGATTATTTAAGTAAATGTTGCTGCGCTTTATCATATTGATCCATGCATCACCTTCGTAAATAAATTGAAACTCACGGGCAGCAGTAAACGTATAGTAACCTCGGTTAAACGGATTATACATTCTGTTTAGTTCCACGTTTCCGTTCACGTCTTTGTTGCGCAGTCCGTAACTAACACTACCATTTACAAAAATGTTTTTCCTGTTTTTGTAAAATTTTCCATAGCCAAGCGATGCATTTAGTCTTCCGCCACCGAAAGCAAATGGCTGATAAAGCGAAATAACGGGCGGCAAATACCAGCTTCTGTCTTTCTTTCTATCGTAAAATGTTTGGCCAAAAAATCCAACCTTCTGCCAGGTGATGCGATTTATTTCTTTGTCTATTGAATCGAGATAGGCTTGCGATTGCGACACTATGTACAAGCTGTCACGATACCGGATAAAGTCAGCTTCAGTCGTGGAAAGCGATACCACGCGGGCACTCCTCCAAAAGCTGCTGTCCCGTTCGTAAGCCTTGGCAGAGGTGGTGCTCAGCTCTGTATTAAAATATCGGCGGTCAAAATTTTTGTTTAAAACATAATCTGAATAGTTCACCGTAGTGGCGCCGGAATATTTGTTTTTGCTATCCTTAGCGTAATACGAAAACTCTTGTTTCTTCAACATCCACGCTTTCCCGTCAGCGAGATCATACTGTTGTGATACTTCAAAGAAATTGTACTCCTGCAAATGATAAGATGGAAAAACGAAGCGGCAGGAAATTATATTCCACGTACTATCCGAAACAGTCAATTCACCTTCGATAGTTGCATTCGTCAGTTGTCGTGGTTTTACTGAAATGGTATAAAATTTCTCCCGTCCTTTCCTTTCAATGCTCAATGTTTTGAATCTGTATGAGATCAACCCCGTCGTGCTCACGGGTGAAACGAATGGCGTTGGAGAAATAGCAGGCACTCGTATGAGGTTTTCGTAAAAGTTAAAGTCGCCTTCTGTTGTCGAGAGATAAAAAAGGTGTCGTGCCTGACCACTTTGCTTTACGCCAACCCGCTCCTCTTTTATCTTGTCACCGTCTCTGTCTACTTTCAGCAAAATTTCGGTGACAGCCATTCCCCGAAATCGAGTATCCGCATCGTTTTTTTTGCTTACAAATCCCGAATCCTGCTGTACGGCTTTTATATAAGCGTTGTATGAATATGCTTTCGCAGCATTCAAAATATTCTCTTTGTTTTCAACCAGGCGGCGCATGATTTCATCGGCTCTGTCCTTTAGTTTCACCTTGATTACTACTTCGGACAATGTGTTTTTTTCCTCATCGTCTTCCAAAATCACGTTTTGCAAAGTTTCTTCGCTCACCACCATCGGCAGAATGCGTGGTTTATAGCCCATCATGCTAACGACAATCTCGTACGTGCCGGGAGAAATGAAAAGCTCGTAGCTGCCATCTTCTTTTGAAACGGTACCGCGGGAAGATGTTTTCAAATGAACCGTTGCATACGGAAGGGGCTCGAATTTATTATTCATCACCTTTCCATAGACCCTTACTTCCTGCGCACTAAGACTTAAGGCAAGCAGCGAGAAAAAGAATATTAAAACACCTTTGTTCATAAAATCGTTTGCAAATTTCAACCAAAGCTGACGAGCTTTAATAGCTGAAGCAATAATTCCATTTGATTTAACAGAACTAAGCTTTTAATTTTCTTTATGAAATACGCTGAACTTACAGGTTTTATTTTTCTGCTCTTTAGCACAGGGTGCACTGTTTCCCACTCGCTCCAACAAAGCAAAACTGATTTGATAAACACCGAAAAGACATTTGCGGCACGAGCTAGATCCGCCGGAATTGCTACAGCGTTTTTCGAATTCGCGGCAGATAATGCTGTCATTAGTAGAGATAGTTTGATCCGCGGTCCTGAGGCCATCAAACGGTTTTACGAAACACGTTCCTGGATTAATCCGCGGCTGGAGTGGGCTCCGGAATTCGCAGATGTATCAGCATCCGGAGATCTCGGCTATACTTACGGGCATTTCTCTTTTTCGGCAATGGACAGTTCAGGTAAAAACGTTACACGAACTGGAATTTTCCATACGGTTTGGAAGCGCCAACCAAATGGCACGTGGAAGTTTGTCTGGGATTGATGTAAGCCCCAGAGGAAATACTTCCATTGGATAACGGTCTGTAATCCCCATTTTCCGTTGATAAAATTCAAAGCCTGATTCCCCATGAACGTGGTACCTTGACGCAGTAAACTAAAAACTGATATGAAAAAATTTTCTTCTGCTTTAACGTTAACCATGCTGATCTTCACATCAGCCTTTGCACAAATTGATGCCGGGCTTTTTCGTTATCCCGATGTATCGCAATCACACATCGTTTTTACTTACGCAAATGACCTTTGGATTGTTCCCAAAGAAGGCGGCACCGCTGTAAAACTCAGCTCACCCGCCGGTGTTGAAATCTACCCGAAGTTTTCACCTGACGGAAAACAGATTGCGTTCACCGGCAACTACGATGGCAACATGGATGCATATGTATTGCCGATTGGCGGCGGTGTGCCAACGCGATTGACGCAGCACGGCTACCCGGATATTGTTGTTGACTGGACGAATGATGGTAAGAGCGTGTTGTTCGCTTCCGCAAGAGAAAGCGGCAAGGCAAGATTTCGCCAGCTGTACACTGTCCCATCATCCGGCGGTGTGGTTGACAAACTGCCGTTGGCGTACGGCGAATTTGCTTCCTTTTCTCCCGATGGGAAACAACTTGCCGTTACTTTCCGCACGCAGGAAGGTCGCAATTGGAAACGATACCGCGGTGGCTGGAAGGCGGACATGCATGTTTTTAATCTAAACAATCTAACATCAGAAAATATTTCGAAGGCCACAGATCCGGGCACCGAATACCCTATGTGGCATGGCAACAGCATTTACTTTTTATCCGATCGCGGTGCAGAAATGAGGATGAACATCTGGAAGTACGAGCTGGCAACTAAAACTTACAGTCAAATCACGAATTTCAAGGACTATGATGTCCACTTTCCCTCACAAGGTCCGAGCGACATTGTGTTTGAAGCAGGCAGTAAGTTATACATTATGCCTTTTGCTACTGCACAGCCCAGGGAAGTCTCTATCAGTCTGGTTACCGACAACGCGTTGCTGAAACCTAAAGTGCAGTCAGTGGAGAATCTTGTAAGTAATGTTACAATAAGCCCTGATGGAAATCGTGTGCTGGTAGAGGCCCGTGGTGATATTTTTTCTGTGCCTGCAGAAAATGGCTTTGTAAAAAACCTGACGAGAACTTCGGGTGTTGCTGAGCGTTATGC
>JAEZJD010000189.1 GCA_023436425.1 Bacteroidota bacterium
GTATGTATTTACGGGAGTTCCCGCAGTGCCGGCCGGCAAATTAGTTTCGGCGAAGTCCAGGTCTGCCAGAATCTTTTGGTAGTCTTCTGCAACTTTCGGCCGCGGACTATTCCTCAAGAGTTCTACTGCTGCTCCGCTAGTGTTAGCCACCTCTCTGTAAGGAACACCGAGTTGGCTGCCATTTCCATCTAGATAAGGGCGAGCATACATAATCACCAATTCATGATGCGCCATTGCCCGTAGAAACCTGCATTCTGCCTCGTACTGCGTAGCTATAGCCGAAGAGATGGTACCGTTGGCAGCGGCAGCTTTAAAGCCTTCAATAGCAACGTTAGCCTTGTTGATCATACCATAGGAATTGTCCCAAAAGGCCACTGCATTCGCGGATGTTGGGGTGTGTGTGGTCTCGTACGTTGCCTGATAAAACGCAGCAACGTTGATTACGTCTTCACCCCTTATGTCGCCCTGTTCAATGTTAGCAGACCCAAATGGGTAGCCTCGCCTTTCCGTTCCACCATTGTACCCGCCGCTTTGTGCAGCATCATAAACCCCGTATAAAGCTAACAACGCCCTCTCGGGTGTTGCGAAAGCGGTTGCATCTGTTATGGACGAATAAGATTGCACATCCAAAACTTTCTTGCAGCCGATGCTGCTAACAGCAGCTATCAAAAGAATCAGAAATATTTTTTTCATTGTGTTAATGGTTAGATTTTCAAAAATTAAAATCCGATGTTCAGACCAAAAGAAATGGTTCTGATCTGTGGAGGTAACCCTGGATTTTCCAAACCTGCCGACGTATGATTGTCAGGATCTGCTCCTGAATAATTTGTCCAAACATGCAGGTTTTGCCCCTGTGCATACAAACGGATGTTCTGAACACGTCCATTAGAAATCTTCTTTAACGAAGAAGAGCCAATGGTATACGTAAGGATTACATTTTGCAATCTCAAGTAGTCGCCAGATTCGACAAAACGTGAGGTAGCGAGACCTACGTCATTGATGATGTTACTTTGATTGTATACGAGCTTTGGCACCGTAGCAACGTCTCCGGGCTTTTGCCAACGTTGCAAAATTTCTACTCCGTTATTGACGAAAGATTGATCCAAAAGGGCTTCTTGTCTCGTGATGTTCATGATCTTATTGCCGCCAGAGTAGCGAAGCAGGAACTCTAAACCAAACCCTTTATAGCCGAATGAATTGTTGATGCCACCGTACCAAGTTGGCACCACTTCACCAAGATTAGCCCTATCCGCAAAAGAAAGAGACGTTTGATTAGCGGCAGCGATAGTGCCGTCATTCGCGTCCTGGATGAAGTAGTATGCTCCATTGGACACGTTTCGTACGACGAGCTTTCCATCGGCTTTATAGTACATGGGGAAGCCGTTAGCCGTATTTACGCCTGCATAGCGGTAACCATAAAGTATGTTGATCGGATCACCTACGCGAATGATATTGTACGAACCATTGTTGATGAACTGTGTCGGATTTCCTCCTATTGAATACAAACTTTGCACTTCATTGCGTACACTTGAGAAGTTTAAGTTTACGTTCCAGGTGAAATCTTTGCCGCGTATAGCCGCGGCATCTACAGCAAACTCAATTCCCTTGTTTTGCATGCTTCCAATATTCTGAGGAATGGAGTTGCCCGGAATACCGGCGCTCAGCGGAGTAGGTACAAACAACACGAGATTGTCAATGTTGTTCATAAACCAGTCTGTTGTCAAATTTATTCTGCCTCTCAAAAATCCGATTTCCAGTCCGACATCATATTTTTTACTTGTCTCCCATTGCAATTCGGTATTGCCGATGGCATTAACCGCAATTCCACTTATGTTGCCGTAAGGTGCGGCTCCGAATGTGCTCAGATAAGGCAAGCCACCCAACGGGTTTCCTACCGTTGCATACGATGCCTTTATTTTCACATCGCTCAATACATGAGACAGACCGCCTGCATTTCTCCAGAAGTATTCCTCTGACGGCCTCCAACCGATAGAAAAGCCCGGGAAGTTCCCGTACTTTTTACCTGGCGCTAACGAGCTCTGTCCATCGCGACGAAAACTTACCTGGGCGAAGTACCTGTTCCGAAAATCATAATTAAATCGACCGAAGAAAGACTCCAATCCAGACTCACTGTAATTACCACCTACTGAAGGTGTAGAAGCCGAATTACTGATTAAGTTCTTTTGCAAGTAGAACAAATCGGCGATGTTCGTACCCTGTGAACTGAGCCACTTTGTTTTTCCCTTAGATAGTTCGTATCCGCCGGTAAGAAAGAAATTGTGCGAGTTAAGGTTAAGATTATAATTGAAGTAGTTAGACCAAACCATGTTGCTAAAATTCTGATCGGCATTGTAAACCAACCCGTTTGAACTATAGCCGTCGCCATGCCGGGGATCCCACTCTTGAAAAGCATAATCTGTCAGTAAGTCGTACTGAAACTGCGAACGAAGTTTTAACCCTTGAACCGGCGAAAGTTCAATAAAGGCATTGTCGATGATCCGGTGCTGCTCCGAATGATATTTATTAAAATTTAGGACAAATGGAACATTGAACCAGTTAGCGTCCACACCTTGTGAATTGGGCCCATTCGGAATATTGTTGGCTGCGAGATTCACGTTATATCCCGTTGGATTATTAGGATCGTACGGCGAGACATTGGGCAACAAACGCAGGGATGAAGCAATGGCGCCACCCAGAGAATTGGTACCGGTGTTTTGGTCCGTGTTTTCCTGGCGTGAAAGAGTAATGTTGTTTCCTATACGAATAAAATTGTTGATTTCATTATCAACGTTTGCACGAATGCGGTAAGCTTTGTTCCAGTTTGTTTTGATGACCCCTTGCTGGCTGGCATAGTTTAAGGACATGTAGTAGGTCGAACGGTTTGATCCGCCAGCAATACTGATATTTTGGTTTGTAACCGGAGCATTGTCAACCAATACTTCATTCTGCCAGTCCGTATTCACACCGCCTGGATTAATTCCGGCTTTGGGAGCAGTTGCCGGATTTGAAGCATGAGATGATTTCTCGTTTGCGATGGTTACGAATTGATCAGCGTTGAGCAATTCATACCTTTTACCCACTGTGCTAAATCCTACAAACCCATCGTAGTTCATGCGCAGTTGACCTCTTTGTCCTCTCTTGGTGGTAATTTGAATGACCCCGGCGGCGCCTCTAGAACCGTAGATATTGAGCGCTGCTCCATCTTTTAGCACCTCAATGCTTTCAATGTCTGCAGGATTAATGTCAGCCAACGCATTGGAATTGGTAGTGGCAGACAGATTTCCCTGAATTATTGGTGCTCCATCTACTACAATGAGTGGCTGGTTCGATTGATTAATCGATTGAATGCCGCGGATTCGTATCGTAGCAGGTGCATTAATGGTGCCGCTGGAGTTGGTAACCTGCACGCCGGCGGCTCTTCCTGCAAGTTCTTTATCTACAGAAGGCGTCATCAACGTTGAAATCTGCTGTGGATTGACCTTCGCAGATGATCCGGTAAATGATCGCCGCTGTTGCGTACCATAACCAGTAACAACAACTTCCTGCAATGCCTGTTCCGAAGCAAGCAACGAGATTTCAACATTTGTCTCTGCGCCTATGTTGACTCGTTGAGTAGCCATTCCAACTGCAGAAACAATCAAAACCCGATTGTTGCCCGGAACGTTAATGGTAAAATTGCCGGCTTCGTTGGTAACAGTTCCTACTGACGTTCCCTGTACCAGGACGGAAGCACCAGCGATGGGATTACCATTGGGGTCTTTAACCTGACCGGTGACCGTGCGTTGTGCCATAGACGCAACACCTATGAGCACAAGCATGCTTGTGAGGAATAAAAATTTTCTCATGTGCGTTTTAGTTTAGAATTGGAAAATATGTGACTAACGGAATAAAAACAAATTTTATCGGTAAATACGGCTTTCGAGTGGTTTGAGTTGTCTGAATAATAATAAACCGAACGATTCCTTAGCGGAAAACGATTGTTCGCAACCTACGGCGACGTCCACTCGAAGTAAAAATCACTTTTGTCTGCCGCGATAAAACACCAGCAGTAGGGCAGGTAATAAGACGAGGTTGGCAACAGTGGCGGTGACCAATGTAAGCGATGTAAGCCATCCTAAAGCTTGCGTTCCGCCAAACCCGCTGAAACAGAAAATAATAAAGCCGGCGATGAGGACAATCGACGTGTAGATGATGCTTAACCCGGTGGAATATATTGTTTCCACTACTGTGCGTTGTGTATTGTGATGATGTTCTTTTAGCTGCTGCTTGAAATTTACCAGGAAACGGATTGTTATGTCAATTGCAATGCCGAGTGCGACGCTGAAGATCAACACCGTTGATGGCTTCAGCGGTATGCCTGCCCATCCCATCACGCCGGCTGTGATCACCAACGGTACAACGTTAGGCAACAAGGAACACAACAGAATTCTGAATGACCGAAACAGGTAGAGCATGCATAATGCGATTAGAAGAAACGCCCAAAGAATGCTATCACGCAAGCCGTGAATGATATATTTGGAACCTTCTAAGAAAGTTACACTGGTACCGGTTAGCAGCACATTGTAAGATGATGGAGGAAAGAGCTCACTAGCTCTTTGAGCAATACTGTCTAGAATCAGCGGCAGCCTTTCGGTGCCTACGTCCTTCATGTTCACACTGATGCGTGTTTCCTGTTTGTCCTTGTCTATAAACGTTGAAATTAACTTACTGAAAGACCCGCCAGAACTACCGGTATCGGTGTTTCCCGCGAGGTAGGGACGTAGCGCAATCAAATCATTTTCTCCCGGCATTATGTAAAAGCTGCTGTCACCTTCAAAAAAACCCTGCTTCGCAAATTTTAATCCTTCAGTAATGTTTAGCGGTCTGCCAATGTATGATTTCGAAGCAATAAACTGGCTAAGTGAATCAATCTTCACAAGATTGGAAAGATTGCGTGTAACGCCATATTTCTTTCTCGTGTCTATAGCGATCTCCAGCGGCATCACTCCTTTAAAGTTGTCTTCGAAAAACTTGAGGTCAGTGTATACTTTATCACGCTTTGGCAAATCCTCGACAATGTGTGCAATGCTTTGTAATCGCAGAATACCGGCAATCGCAAGAATCATTATCACTGATGTGGCAACGAAAATTTGTTTTCTATGATTTAATGACCAACGTTCGAGGCGTGCAAGCCAACGCTGCACCCTTACATTCTCCAGATAACGGGTATGTCTCTGTTTTGGAGGCGCCAAAAAGTTTAAAACAATCGGAATTATAATTAACGAGATGAAAAACAACATCATGATGTTGATGCCCGCCACGACACCGAACTCTTTCAGTATCTCACTTTTTGTAAGTGCAAAAACAGCAAAGCCGATAGCAGCAGCAATGTTGCAAAACAAAGTGACAATTCCCATTTTGCTCACCATGTTAATGATGGCTGTTTTCTTTTCGCCCGTTTCTTTAAAACTCGTGTGATACTTGTTTAAAAAATAGATGCAGTTTGGCACACCGATAACAACCATCAACGGTGGGATGAGTGCTGTAAGAAGAGTGATTTTGTAGCCGAGCAAATGGAGCATTCCAATGCTCCAGATCACACCAATGATAACAACCGACAGGGATAACAAGGTTGCACTTATGGAACGAAAAAACAACAGCAAGATGAAACCGGATAGAATGACAGAACCGATCAGAAAAAACTTCATTTCCTTTTGAATCCGATCCGCCATCAATGTGCGAATCAGGGGCAATCCGCTGAGATACACCTGTGTCTGTTCTTTTTTTTCGAAAGCAGTTGTCAGTTCCAAAATCTGTTTTACTACCTGCGAACGTTGTGGTGAATTGAACACAGCGGGATCAACGTTTATTCCCATCAACCACGCATTTGTCTCAGGATTGTACAACAAGCCTCGATAGAATGGCAAACTCAAGAAAGTATCTCTTGCGTTTTGGATAGCAGCCTGCGATTTTAAGGAATCAGCAAACACAGGAACTGCGCTCAGCCTCTCTGTCTCCGGTTGCTTCTTCAAATTAACGGAAGCAGGAACGGAAAGAATTGTTTTAATTCCATTCAGTTGTTTTATCTGTTGCTGCAGTGTTCTGTAGTCGTTGAAAAATGCCGAATCGAAAAATTTTTTTGTTTGTACACCAAGAACAAGGAGACCACTTTCTTCACCAAACTTTTTCTTAAACTCCTGAAAAGCCAGGTACTTCGGGTTGTCGGTAGGAATAGCTTTGGAAAATTCGTAGCTAAGCTTCACCTTGCTTGCCTGCCATGCGAACATAACCGTGAGACCGAGAAGAATAGCTAGCAATACAAAACGAAAGCGCAATATGCTCACCGCAAGAAATTTCCACATAAGCCGCAAAGCTAATAGTTAATGACCCGCGAGTTATAGGAAATTGTAGTCATAAATTAGCTGCTCAAAAACATCAATCTACAGCTGATTACGATCGCCGCTGACAATCGATAAGCAATGCTTCACGTCACGAAAGGTATAGTTCTTAGAACAATTAAGTATGGTGAAACGAGTGTAATCGTGAGCATCTTCACGGAGGCTTTTGGCGTACAATCTTATTTGGTGAATGGTGTTCGCAGTTCTTCAAAAAAGGGATCAAACAAGGCCTCATTTTTTCAACCAGCATCAATACTCGAGCTCATTGCTTACCACAATGAATTCAAAAATCTGCAGCGGCTGAAAGAGTTTAAATGGGATTATTTGTATCAACACGTTTTTTCAGATGTGAAAAAAAATGCTGTCGCTTTATTCATCGTGGAATTGCTGACAAAAGTGTTGAAACAACCGGAGCCAAATTCCGAGCTTTTTCTTTTTGCCGAAGATGCACTACGACATCTGGACAACGCATCCGATTCGGCGACTGCAAATTTTCCCTTGTTCTTTGCGCTGCAGCTTTCTTACTTTCTTGGGTTTAGTATTTCAGATTCGTATTCCGAAAAGAAAACTTATCTCGACTTGCAGGAGGGCATGTTTACTTCGTCACAACCCCGCCATCCGCATTATATTCAAGACGAAGACGCAGAAGCAGTTTCAGAGTTATTAAAAGCGAGACATCCGCGAGAGCTGGAGCAGATTCGATTGAACCAGGAGATGCGAAGAAGAATTATTTATGCACTGGAACAATTTTATGTCTTCCATGTTTCAGATTTCGGCACGATGAAAACAGTGCCTGTACTGAAGGAAATAATGAGCTAATCAAAGAATTCTTTTTGCAGCGCTTAAGTCGCTGGAGATATGAATGACACCGGGTGTTTTCCCTTTTTCAAAGGTTCCTAGATCATCGAGCATCTTCAAAGCTTCGGCACCGTTACTCGTTGCCCATCGCAACATTTCTTCTGAAGAAATTTGTGGGAAGTTTCGTCGAAGCGTTTTTATTTCGTCCAAAATACTTAAGCTCCAGTTGCTAGCTAAACTGTCTGTTCCCAACACTATGCTGCAGTTGTGTTTTCGTAACACTTCAACATGAGGCAATGTGTTTTCAATGTAAATATTTGCGTTCGGGCATAGACAGAAGAAAATTTCGGGTTTTCCGCTCGCAGTTTGTGGTGCCTGGCTCACTTCTGGCGCCGAGCTTTTCCTATTTGCTGTTTGACGCCGCACATATACAATGTCCTCTTCTGTGATGAAGGTATTATGCACCAGAATTGCGTGATCCGCTCCACTGAGATGGTGAAAATAAGATTGCAAAGATGTTTTACATGTAGGTACATGATGAGTGTTATCGATATTCATCAGTTGGTACATTCTCGTGAAATCGCCAGTACCATATAAAAAAAACTCATCTTCACACGCTGCTTCCTGATTGTGAATGGAAACTATTTTTCCTGCAAAAGATGATTGGAGTTTCTCCCACAAACCTTCAGAAACAGAATAAGGTGCATGCGGTACTATTGAGTTTCCAACACCGGCATGTCCGCTTTCAAACTCGTGGCAAATTGCTGATGCCTGCTTAAATCTTACGTCTGCTACGGAAGGCAACCATCCGGTGGCTTCGATGAAATTGTGATAACAAAGTCGTTTCTTCCTCTTCTGTTGTAGCGTTGAGGTGTTGTTACAAATATCGCCGACAGCGACAATTCCATTGTGCAACATTTGGTCCTCGGCATTTTCAATTGCTTGTTGAATCATGTCATCTGCGCTGTGTCGCTGTGTTACTACGTTGAAAACAAAATCAACCAATCCAATCTTTTCAGGAATCATACCTTCCAAATGACTCAATTCCAAATGACAATGACAGTTAACAAATCCGGGAGAGATAATGCCGTTGAATGTCCGAACTCCGTCTCCGGCTTCAAATGCCGGCACTAAGTCGTGAATGGTGCCGTCATCTGCGATAATTAAAACTGTATCGTGTAAAAACCGATAGCCATCAAAAACGTTGTCTGCGGTGAACTTTTGAAAAGGCATTTCAGCGAAGGTAACACGACTTCTCCCTTTAACTGATTTGGCATTTGTACAACGAACTTCTTACCTCATTCTGCTTAATTTTGCCTCCCAATTTTTACCATGCTTGATAGACTGGATGCAATAAAAGCAAGATTTGACGACTTAGGAGTTGCGCTTACCAACCCGGAAATAATCGGCGACAATAAAAAGTTCAGCCAAACGTCAAAAGAGTATCGCAGTTTGGAAAAAATTGTACATGCATACCACGACTATAAAAAAGCTTTGGAGGATATTGACTTCTTCCGCGAAGCCTTGAACGGATCGGATGAAGAAATGCGGGAGCTTGCAAAATTGGAATTACCGACTGCTGAAGAAAGTAAAGAGAAACTGGAGGCGGATATACGACAAATGCTGATTCCGAAAGATCCGCAGGATGATAAAAATGCAATTGTTGAAATACGTGCGGGTACCGGCGGAGATGAAGCGAGTTTGTTTGCAGGAGACCTTGCCCGGATGTACATGCGTTATTGCGAACGGCACGGGTGGAAAACCTCAATTCTATCAGAAACTGAAGGCACAGTTGGAGGGTACAAAGAAATCCAGATTGAAGTAGTAGGAGATGACGTTTATGGCACGATGAAATTTGAGAGTGGTGTACATCGTGTACAGCGTGTACCCGACACAGAAGCCAGCGGTCGCGTACATACAAGTGCAGCCACGGTAGCAGTAATGCCGGAAGCGGAAGAAGTAGATTTTGAACTCAGGGAAAGCGATGTTAAGATGGAAACGGCAAGAAGCGGCGGCGCGGGTGGTCAGAACGTAAACAAGGTTGAGACGAAAGTTTTACTCACGCACATACCCACAGGCACTGTGGTTGTTTGCCAAACAGAAAGAACGCAGCTTGCCAACAGGGAAAAAGCAATGCAAATGATGCGTACAAAGCTTTATGAAGAACAGGTACGCAAACAGGAAGATGAAATTGCCCGCCATAGAAAAAGTCTTGTAAGCACAGGAGATCGTAGCGCCAAGATTAGAACGTACAACTTTCCGCAAGGCAGAGTTACCGATCATCGTATCGGGCTTACTTTGTATAATCTCCAGGAAGTGCTGGATGGAAATCTCGATGAACTCATTGAAGCACTTCAGTTTGCAGAAAACTCGGAAAAACTGGCGAAGCAAAATTGATTTTTGTGGAATTAATTCCCTCGATTAGCTGAAGCAACAGCACAGTCGTTTAACCGAAATTCAATCCTGACTAAAAACATATTCCCAAAAACGGCGTTTCGACTGTTTCTGGCACCATTTTTTGATATAATAATGCAGTTCTTACAGGTACTGCAACATTAACAAAGCGAAATATTCATTCGCAATATTTGGCAGTATCTTTGCGTTAGTTAATACAGTTCTTCTCACATAAAGCAGTCAATTTTCTCATAAGCAGTTAGTTTTGGTTGCGACCCCTGTGTCTACAGGGGTTTATTTTTTTATATACCTTTTCCAAAACCATAAACCACCCACCGCGCCAATCATATCCGCAAGTACGTCCCAAGCATCCGCTGTGCGATTCGTTACCCAGTAGTGTTGAATTAATTCGATGGCGAAAGCATATAAAAAAGAAGCTAAAAAGAGAATCGTACTAGTCTTTTGCTGCGGCGGAAAAGCAGACCGCCACAGGAGCAACAAAACGGCGAAGAATGCGGCGTGGACCATTTTGTCCGCCTGCACTTTCTCCAGCCAATCGTCGTGCGGAATGTCAGAGCCGGGAAGAACAAATAAAATAGTTATTAGGAGAAGCCACACGACTGACAACCATTTCCAGCCATTCCAATTATGCGGAAGATTTACTTTTCTGTTAAAGGCCATTTAACCGACAACCTTCTCGTAAGCTGCACTATCCATGAGAGCCTCAATTGAAGAAGGATCAGATAATTTCATCTTCACCATCCAGCCGTCGCCATACGGATCAGTATTTACGAGCTCAGGATTCGTATTGAGCTTTGGGTTAATTTCTGTAATTGTTCCATCCACCGGCAGGTACAAATCTGATACGGTTTTCACTGCTTCCACCGTTCCAAACACATCCCCTGCATTCAATTGCTGACCAACTGTTTCAATTTCCACATAAACAATATCGCCTAGCTCGTGCTGCGCAAAATCCGTGATACCGATAGTAGCTTGATCAGCTTCTAGCCTGATCCATTCGTGTTCTTTCGTATAACGCAGATTGTCAGGAAAATTCATAACAGAAATTTGCTGCAATATTAAACCACAGATTACTAGTATAAAAAAGATTTAATAGTAATAGAACGTATCAATTTATTTTTGAGCAGCTATGAAAGCTGATCGGCCAATACGGGTTCTGGTAGCAAAAGTTGGTTTAGACGGGCACGACCGCGGAGCAAAGGTGATTGCCACCGCACTTCGCGATGCCGGCATGGAAGTCATTTACACCGGGCTGCGACAAACTGCTGAAATGGTGGTAAATGCAGCCCTCCAGGAAGATGTGGACGTTATCGGCGTCAGCATTTTATCCGGAGCACACATGACGGTATTTCCGAAGATAATTGCGCTCATGAAAGAAAAAAAA
>JAEZJD010000278.1 GCA_023436425.1 Bacteroidota bacterium
AAACAGAAACGACGCGAGTCCAAAGCCTTTAAAAATTATTGTATGAGAGACGAATGCACCAAGTCTGCCAAATAAGTTTGCAACAGAGGCTTCACTCGATGGACGAAACAAATCCCAAAAAGTGGTGTTCATTACCTGCGATTGATCTTCCCGCCAGGTAAAAAGATAGGATACAAATGAGACTAAAAGAAAAACGGCCACGAGTAACGAAACGGCTCCAATAATCTTCCATGTGCGTTCATCGTTCGCAAGCTTTTTCAGATCTACTTTTTCTTCCCGCTCTTTCAAAAACTTGTCAGGGCTGGAGGTTTTTTGCTTTTCGGACTTAACCGGTTTTTCAGCAGCAGCCTTTGGTGGATTGGATTTTTTCAGCTTGTTAGCCATATAAACAAAGATAATATTCCGGCTGATGAAATTCAGCAGGGAAGCAGGTTTTCGGCGAAAAATTAAATTTTGGCAATGCCAATAACCAATAACAGCCAGCCAATGATAAAACAGAGCCCTCCGACGGGAGTCAGGAGCGCTATTGCTGTAGGCACGACCCTGCCGGTAGCCTGTTGCGAAACAATGAAATAGAGAGATCCGGAGAAAAGAACAATGCCCGCAATGAACAAAACACCGGCGTAATTCACAAATCCATTTTGCGCCTTCGCGAAAAGAATACCTGCCAATATTAAAGCGATGGCATGATAGAATTGGTACTGTACCGCAGTGTGGAATATGGCGAGGGTTTCAGCAGACACAATTTTCTTCAAACCGTGAGCGCCAAATGCACCGAGTGCGACGGCTAATCCTGCCACAATTGCACCAGCCAGTAAATAAGTTTTTTGCATAATTATGAATGAAAGACTCTATCAACAAGTTTTTCTAAAGACACTTCGTCTTCCCTGAGAATGACGCTGGCTTGTTGATAAAATATTTTTCGGTGCGACATTTTCTTTTTGATATAATCCTTCAACTCCTCATCAGGAATGGAACGAATCAACGGTCTGGCTTCTTTTTCTTTTACCAGCCTTTGATGCAGGCACTCAACAGAGCAATTAATCCAAACGGTTGTTCCCTGTCTTTTCATGTAATCAATATTGTTGAAAAAACACGGCGTGCCACCGCCACAAGCCATCACAAATCCATTGTGGCTTTCGCTCAGAATGTGAAGAAGTTCTTTTTCCAGCATGCGGAAATATTCTTCGCCTTGCTCCGCAAAGAGCTGCGCAATTTCATTGCCTTCATGTTCTACGATTTTTTCATCGAGATCGAAGAAAGGCAGGCGCAACTTCTCGCTCAGCAATTTGCCCCAATGCGTTTTGCCACAGCCCATAAACCCGATCAGGAAAATCTTCATTATTTAAAAGCGTTTAACCCTGTCACGTCCATCCCGGTTATTAGTAAGTGAACATCGTGAGTACCTTCGTAAGTAATTACACTTTCAAGGTTCATCATGTGACGCATAATTGAGTACTCTCCCGTAATACCCATCCCGCCCAACATTTGCCTGGCATCACGTGCAATGTTTGTAGCTATTTCGCATGAGTTACGCTTCGCCATGCTCACCTGTTGTGGCGTCGCCCTGCCTTCGTTCATCAGAGACCCTAACCGCCACACGAGCAATTGCGCTTTTGTAATTTCTGTAATCATTTCCGCTAGCTTTTTTTGCTGCAACTGAAAGCCACCGATAGGTCTGTCGAATTGTACCCTTTCCTTACTATATCGTAAAGCCGTGTCGTAACAATCCATTGCCGCACCCAGCGCACCCCAGGAGATTCCGTAACGGGCTTTTGTCAAACATCCCAGCGGTCCTTTCAATCCCTTCACCGTCCGGAATATATTTTCCTTCGGCACTTTCACATTATCAAACACCAATTCGCCTGTGGCTGATGCCCGCAGGCTCCACTTACCGTGAGTAGTCGGCGTTGTGAAACCTTCCATTCCGCGTTCAACGATCAGTCCGCGTATATCGCCATTTTCATCCTTTGCCCATACCACGGCCACTTGCGCATAAGGAGCATTGCTGATCCACATCTTACTTCCATTAAGCACTACATAGTCGCCAGCATCGCGAAAATTGGTGAGCATGCCTGCAGGATTACTTCCAAAATCAGGCTCTGTTAATCCAAAACAACCCAGCCATTCGCCGGTAGCCAATTTTGGTAAATACTTTTTCTTCTGCTCTTCACTTCCATAAGCATGAATCGGATACATTACCAAAGAACCCTGTACCGACGCTGTAGACCGAACGCCACTGTCGCCGCGTTCCAATTCCTGCATCATCAATCCATAACTTATATAATCCAGCCCGCCGCCGCCGTATTCTTCAGGAATCGTGGGACCAAAACAACCAAGCTCGCCCAACTGCTTTACAATTTGTTCGGGAAACGCTGCCCTCTGAGCATAATCCTCTATTATAGGAGAAATCTCTTTCTTTACATAGCTGCGCACCGCATCACGAATATGTTTTTGTTCATCTGTAAGTAGCTCGTCTACAAGAAAATAATCAGGTGATTGAAACAGGTCTGTTGCCATGAAGGCAAAGATAATCGGAACCACGATTGAGCAGGTTTCAACAATTATGTTGCATGACTTTGTTGTGTGGTTCGGCACTACTATGAAGCTTTCGTTGCGACGCTCCGTTCGACGTTTAGTAATTTTGCTGAGCAAGCAACTGCAATTAGGAGAGAAGTCAATCAACCCGCATCAATTTGCAAAGCGAAATTTGCTTTAATTTCGGCGCTCATTAAACTGTACGAAATGGCTGAAGTGATTCTGATGCCGCGGCTGAGCGATACAATGACCGAGGGTGTCATAGCAGCATGGCACAAGAAAATTGGCGACACGGTAAAGAAAGGAGACGTGCTGGCGGAGATAGAAACGGACAAGGCTACCATGGAGTTGGAAAGCTATAAAGATGGAACTCTTTTACACATAGGAGGCGACAAAGGAGCAAAAATTCAGGTAGACGATTTGCTTGCAGTGCTAGGCAATCCTGGCGAAGACATTTCGCAGTTTACTTCCGCAAAATCAGCTGGCGAAAGCAATAGAGCGCCTGAGCAAAACACTAAAAAACCTTCTGCAGATCAGCAAAAACCCGAACCCGCGACAACACAGCAATCAACCAATGCAGGTGGTGGCGAATCAGCCATTGACATCAGCAAAATGGATGAAGTTGTATTGATGCCTCGCCTTAGCGATACCATGACTGAAGGCGTGATTGCGGCCTGGCACAAGAATATCGGCGACGACGTGAAGAAAGGTGACGTGCTGGCAGACATTGAAACCGATAAAGCTACAATGGAGTTGGAGAGCTATAAAAACGGAAAGCTGCTTTACCAGGGAGCGAAAGCAGGAGAAAAAATTGCCGTGAACGACTTGCTTTGCATCATTGGAGAAGAAGGAAAAGTGGATGTAAACGCGATTGCCAATGCAGTGAAAGGAAATGCAGGCAACAATGCGCCGGCAGAGAAGTCAGAGGCTCCTGCTCAAGTAAATGATAATGAGCAAAAAACCGGACAAGGAACACAACAACAGGCACCGCAGGCGACGGTACAAGCGGCGGCAGATGGTCGCGTGAAAGCTTCTCCGCTAGCGAAAAAATTGGCCAGGGAGAAAGGCATCAACCTGGCCGAAGTACAAGGGAGCGGCGATAATGGTCGCATTGTTAAAAACGACATTGACAAATTTGTTCCTGCGCCACAATCTTCTGCAAAAGAAAAACAAGAGGTAACGGGTGCAGCACCAGCCCTTCAAAACATTAATGGTGAGGAAGGCTATACAGATTCTAATCTGTCACAGATCCGAACAGTTATTGCGAGGCGATTAGGTGAAAGCAAGTTCAGTGCGCCGCACTTCTACCTCACCATGGAGATAAACATGGACAACGCTATCACTGCCAGAACCCAGATGAATGAGGTCAGTGATGTGAAGATTTCTTTCAATGACCTGATTGTGAAAGCTGCAGCGATGGCGCTCCGGAAGCACCCTGCCGTAAACAGCTCCTGGATGGGAGATTTCATTCGACAGTACCATCATATTCACATTGGAGTGGCTGTGGCTATTGAAGACGGATTAATTGTACCCGTGATTCGTTTTGCAGATCAAAAAACATTGAGTCAAATAGCTTCAGAGAGCAAAGAACTTTCTGGAAAAGCACGAAACAAAAAGCTTCAGCCAAACGAATTCACCGGCAACACCTTTACGATTTCTAATCTGGGGATGATGGATATCGATGAATTTACCGCCATCATCAATCCGCCAGACAGTGCAATTATGGCTGTGGGCAGAATAAAAGAAATTGTGGTGAAAAAAGATGACGGCTTTGGTGTAAGCAACGTAATGAAAATCACTCTGAGCTGCGATCATAGAAGCGTTGATGGCGCAGTAGGTGCATCATTCCTGCAAACGTTTAAAAAATATTTGGAGAATCCCGTTACGATGCTGGTTTGATCATTTCACTTGCTCAAACAGCAGCGACACGTTTGGATCTAATTCGATTTTGACCGGCTTTGCAGGCAGGTCGATTTTGAATTCAGTTTGTTTTGCATTCACTGTCAATCTCTGCATTGTCACTTTGCCGTCTGCAGTGCTGATAGCTATTTCCAACGGAAAAGCATACAAGTGATCTGCAACCTGAATTAGTTTTCCTTTTATCTCATTGCCATCTTCTTTCCACTCAAACCTTAATTGTGGAATGCCCGGCATAAAAAGCCATTGATTGAAAAACCGGCTCAAATCCTTGCCGGAAACTGCTTCAGCTACTGCCTGAAAGTCGCGTGTGTCAGCATTAGAACCTTTGTAGCGGTGATAATATCCTTGAAGGATTTTACGAAAAACTGAATCGCCCACTTCGTTTCGCAACATGTGCAAAACCCACGATCCTTTCTGATAACTATTTGCATTCAACAGAGACATTAAATCACCTGTGGAATCAATCACAGGCTGATTTTTGTTTTTTATAAATTCGATAACGGCTGTACGCTCTTTCGCCAGTCGGTTCAGCATTTGATCTTTACCATACTTCTGCTCAAAATAGATGTCGGTAAGGTATGTGGCGAATCCCTCGCTTAACCAAAGATGTGCAAATGTCTTCTCTGACGCCATATCGCCAAACCACTGATGCGCAATCTCGTGAACTACAGTCGGTTCCGAAGTTCTTTTACCGGTTACGGATTCTTCTGCATAAAAAATTGCGCTTGCATTTTCCATTCCTCCAAAAACTGTGGTTGACTGGACATTTGCTAATTTCTCAAATGGAAAAGGTGCAATGTAGCTCGAAAAAAATTGCACTATTTCCGGAGCAATTGCATAATCAAAAAATCCAGCAGCACTGTCCCGCGGATACACCCAGGCGCTTACCGGAATTGGATCACTGGTATAGGTTTTCACCGCAAAGTCTGCTGCCCCGATTACCATAATTTTTGTTGGGATTGGAATATCTTCTTTCCAGTGGGTTCGCTTTGCATCACCTGTAATTTGTTCACTCACCTTCAATCCGTTTCCCATTACCTTGTATTGGATCGGAGCGGTAACAATAAATTCAACTGAAGCTTTGTCCCACGGAACGTCATGGCACGGAATCCAATTGTGCGCACGGTTTGGCCAATTGTCTGAGAAAAACGTGCGATCTCCAAACTTGTTTTTCGAAATAATTAATCCATCGTCCGGAGTGCCCATGTATTCAATTTCATACGTATGCACTTCACCTGTTTTCACAGGTCTGTTCAAATAAATTGATAGCAAATCATTGTTGTGCGTGGTTTTAAACGTCTCGTTGTTTTCATTGACGTTGAATACTACCATACCATTTTTGGTGTCAAACGAAGAAAGATCAAAATGAACTTGCGAAGCATCTTCCGTGAATCGAACCGTAATGCTTGCTTTTCCTGTTATCGCATCCGTGTTGTCCGACAACTGTATTTCAAAGCGATAGTGCTGAACGTCAATACCGGTTTGTGCAGAAGCAAGGGAATGAAGAACAAACAGCGAAAGCAGGAATCTAAACTTCAAAACCATGATCCAAATTATTTAGGTGACGGCTCATAATTTTTCCAACATCTCAACCACTTTTTCTCTTCGCAAAATCACGTATCCAATCCGGTCGTTACTTATCCCATCTTGCAATTGATAACTAAACTCCAGTTGATCATCAGTTACAGTAG
>JAEZJD010000303.1 GCA_023436425.1 Bacteroidota bacterium
ATACCGCTTCCGTAAGATTCGCCGACGAAAATTGTTTTCTTGTGTGCCAACATTTTGTCGCCTTTCTTTTCGGCCACAAAAACGTACTTGCCGTTTTCGTCGCTTTGCACCACATTAAGTGGCACCACAACTACATTGGGAGCATTGTAATCAAGCAACTTAATTCTTGCAATCTGATTCGGCTTCAGGGCTGCATCGGAAGGTATTCTCGCTTCCACATTGAACGATCTTGTTGTTGGGTCAATGACTTTTTGAACCACATTTACTACCGCAGTGATAACTCGGTTATTCTGTTCAGGAAGAACAACTTCGAGTTTTGTTCCCACTTTCACACGGCCGAGATAATTTTCAGGAACTGCGGCAACAACTTTCAAATTTCCTGTGTTTACAATGCGGATCTGAGGTCCTGCAGCTGTGGCACCAACGAACGCTTCGCCAACACGCACATTTACAACATCGGCAATGCCGGAAGAAGGAGCTGTTACAGTCATCAAAGCTGCCTGCCTTTGTATCACACCAATTTGCTTTTGCAATGTTTCCATTTGCGTTTTCGCTGTGAGTACTTGCTGATAAGTGCCGATACCCTGGTCCCACAAACTTTTCGTTCTGCGGTAAGTGTCTTCTGCTGTTGCGAGTTGCACCCTCAATGGTTCTATTTGTTGCCGGATAATCTGATCATCGAGCCTTGCCAGAACCTGACCTTTACGGACAGCCTGCCCCTGCGTTACGTACAACGACTTCACAATGCCGCCAGTTCCGTTTGGCGGTGCCACGTACGAAATGTTTTGCGCATCTATTCGGCCCTGTAGCTCGATGTAGTGAGAAAAGCTTTGAACGGTGAGCGGCGTTACCGCCACCAGTTTTGCGGATAAATTCGCACCGCCCGGTTCTGCCTGCGCAATGTCCGCCTCAAGGCTGGCAATTTGTTCATTTATTTTTTGCTGCTGCGTTTTCAGTTTTTGCAATTGCACCTTTTTGTCTGTAACAACAGAGACTTTTTCTTTCTTACCCGACCCGCAAGAGATCAAGGCCAGAACTGCTGCCAGTGCTAAAAATCTTTTCATTTGATGTTTAATTATGTTGTCTGTTTGGTTGTTAAGGCAAAATGCCCAATGAATATTGATAACTGATCTTTGCTACAATAGCATTGTACAAAGCGTTGAAATAACCTGATTGTGCCTGCTGCATGTCGGCGTCTGCCTGCAATACTTCGAAGCTGCTGCCCAAACCTTGCTGAAATTTGAGCTTGGTAGCATTAAAAACACGTTCAGCTAATTGCATATTTCTTTCCTGCACATCTAAATTGAACAATGCATTCACCAAACTGCCCTTTGTTGCTACCTGTTCAAAGTCAATTGCCTGCTTTACGGTGCTAATGGTGTTGTCAACTTTTTGAATGTTCAATCGCGATTGTTGAATCTTGTACTTGCGTTGGAAACCATCGAAAATCGGAACGTTGATGTTTAACCCTACAAAAGAGCTATTGATCCAAATGGTGTTCGCAGACGTGAAAAACTTTTGCCCCATCCCATTCACCGAATAATTGGCCGCCAATGCCACTGTTGGAAAATATCCAAGTCTGTTTCGCTTCAAGTCCAGCTCCTGCAACTTTTTTGCTTCCGCCAGTGTTCTTATTTCCGGACGATTTTCATAATCAAAACGTGTGTCCAAAATGCCTTCTTTCAACTGTGCAGAGTTCAGGTCTTCTTTCAGGACAACATTATCCGTTTGCGGAACGCCTATGGCAAATTTTAATGCCGCGTAACTGATTGCTACCGCGTTTTCGATGGTATTTGCTGTGGTGCGCAGATTATTTATTTGCACCTGCACCTTGTCGAGGTCAAGCCTTTCAGCAAAGCCGTTCTTGTACATGATCGAATCGTCGTGATACAGTTTTTCCAGCCTGGCTACACCTTCATTTATAAATTGCAATTGCTTTTGCGCAATCAGAATAGCGTAGTACCTTTTGTATGCTGAATCTTTAATTTTTTCCTTCACCTGCTCCAGCGTCGCTTTAGAAAGGTCTAGTGCTGTTTGCCTTGCCTGCAATCCAACAAATACATCGGGCTGAAACAACAGCTGCTGAAGTGTGGCTCCCGCGGTAAAATTCCACGGCTGCTGAAAACTAACCTGCCGAAGCGATGGTGTAGGAACATTCGTTATTGGACCACTTGCACCATTTACACCTTCGTTCTTTAAAATCTGGTAAACTGCCGTGGATGTGGCATCCGGAAACAAAATTGCCGGAAGTTTTAAATAGTGATTTGCACCAATTGAGCCCGTTACTTGTGGTAGCGCTTGACCGAAAATTTCCTTGTTTTTCGCTTCTTGTAGTTTATAATCCAATTCCGCATTTTGGATTTCCATCACGTTTTTGTAAGCGATATCCACAGCTTCCTTTACGGTGAGTTCATGTGTTTTTTGCGCATGCAGCAGCGATGCCGTAAGCAGAAAACAAATTATAATTTGAAGCTTCTTCATTTACTTGTTTGTTTGTTGTATTTAGCGATTAGCTTTATTCCTTTTACCGTAGCAACTCCATGGAGAAAATGCTGCAGCAACTGTTCTTCTATATAAATGAGGTCTGTTTTGTTAGTAGGAAAAACGTTTGAATCGAACGACAACATAATGCTGTGTAACCGGTAGCGGGAAATAATATCTGTATCTATATCTTCCCTGTACAATCCTTCCTCTATGCCGTTCTCAAGGTTTTCTTTGATGATCTTCAGAAGGAAACCGTTCCTGAAATTTTCAAACTTTTTAAAAGTACCCGGGTGATATTTTTGCATGTCAAACAATACAGATGGATGCATTGTTGCAAACATGTCTTTAACCATCTCAAACGATTGTAAAATTTCGTCAATTGCGTTTTTACCTGATTCCCGGCAAACGATACATTTTTGCTTGTTTTCTTCGAGCACACTGGAGAAAATTGCATCCACTAATTCGCCCTTGTCCGTGTACGACTGGTAAAGTGTTTTTTTCGACATGCCAAGCTGCGCCGCAATGTCATCCATCGAAACAGACCTGATGCCGTACCGGTTGAACAGTTCGTGTGCCTTTTGTAAAATGCGATCTTTAACTTCCATAAAAAACGGGCACAAAACTATGGAAACTATTTTCGTAACAAAAGTTTCCTGTCTCATTTTTTTGATTGAAGGCAAGTTTTTGCTGATGAACGGCGCCAATTAACTTTGTTTTATGGATTCAATACCGGAGAAAGAAGGTTTCAAGTTTCGGAAGACGTTTCAATACTTTTTACAGGGTTTGCTGGTGATAGCACCCGTAGCCGTTACAGCATACACTGTTTATTGGATCGTGTCAACCATTGACAGCCAAATTCCCCTTTTCACCACCAGAACAGCGGAAGGAGAAATTCACGTTAGAAACTATGGGCTCGGATTCGTTATTGTTATTGTTGCCATTTGCCTGATAGGTTATCTAAGCTCGTTTTTTATTCAAAACCGGATTTTTAACCTGTTCGATAGCTTGCTAATCAAAACACCCGGCATCCGGTTCATCTATTCCACAGTAAAAGAATTTTTTGAAGCATTTGCAGGAGAGAAAAAGAAGTTTAATAAACCCGTGATAGCGAACATTGATGACAATGACGTTTGGCGGGTGGGATTTATTACGCAAGAGGAAGCAATTGAATTTGGATTCAATGAATATGTCGCTGTATATATTCCCATGTCCTATTCTATTGCCGGAAATGTTTATCTTCTTCCAAAAAATAGAATTAAATTAATTCCAAATGTGAACGCTACTGACGCAATGAAGTTTGCGATAAGCGGCGGAGTTACGAAAGTTGAGCACGAGGTTGGGGTCGATAACAAACACGTCGAGAACAAGACTGACAATGTTTAGTTTGCAAAATCATTTTTCCGAGTACATAACACTTTAAAAGTTTAATGAAAAGAATTTCTTCCATCGTTCTGTTCCTTCTTATTAGCCTAAAATCGTTTTGCTGGGGATTTTTCGGTCATCAGCGCATCAATTATTACTCTGTGTTTCTTCTGCCGCCGCAGATGATGATATTTTACAAACCAAACATCGCCTTCATTACCGAGCATGCAGTAGACCCTGACAAAAGACGGTATGCGGTCGCCGAAGAAGGCCCGCGCCACTATATTGATATCGATCATTACGGGAGTTATCCTTACGATGAGCTGCCGCGCAAGTGGGATGAGGCAGTGGCGAAGTTTGGTGAAGACACTTTGAATGCTCACGGCATTGTTCCATGGTGGATACAGGTAATGCAACGGCGATTGGTGCAGGCCTATAAAGAAAAGGATGGAGTCAGAATTTTGAAAATTTCCGCGGAGCTGGGGCATTACATTGCCGATGGGCATGTGCCTCTGCACGCGAGCAGCAATCACGATGGACAGCATACCAATCAAAAAGGTATTCACGGATTTTGGGAAAGCAGAGTGCCGGAATTACTTGCAAGCGCTGAATGGAACTTTTTTATAGGTAAAGCCGAGTACATCAAAAACAAAGAAGAATATGTGTGGAAGCGAGTGCTGGAAAGTGCACTTGCTGCCGATTCTGTGCTAAAGTTTGAAAAAGAACTCTCCTTGAAATTTCCAACAGATAAAAAGTATGCTTTCGAAAACAGGAATGGCTCTGTCATCAGGCAATATTCTTCCGCTTATGTAAAGGCGTACGATGGCATGCTGAACGGAATGGTTGAACGAAGAATGCGCCAATCTATTTACGCGATAGCATCGTTTTGGTACACTGCCTGGGTGGATGCGGGTCAGCCTGATCTCGCATCAATTTCAAACAAAACTTTTTCGCAGGAGGATCTAAAGGAGTTCGAAACCCTTAATCAGGCATGGAGGACAAATACCATTAAGGGGAGAACAGAATATCAGTAATATGCTAGAACCACAAACACTGCGCTTTCTTTCCGCGTTAAAGAAAAATAATAACAAACAGTGGTTTGATGCACACCGCGACAAGTATGAAGCTGCGAAAATAGACTTCTCAAATTTTATTCAGCTTGTTATTGATGATTTTCAGAGAACAGATCCCACGCTGGAAGGGCTTACTTCTAAAAACTGTATGTTTCGAATAAACCGGGACATCAGGTTTTCAAAAAATAAATCTCCCTACAAAACCAACTTTGGAGCAGCCATCACAAAGGGCGGAAGAAAGTCTCCATTTGCCGGTTATTACTTTCATTGCGAGCCCGGACAAAGTTTCGTTGGCGGCGGTTTGTGGATGCCCGATCCGGGTGCTTTGACAAAGGTGCGTCAGGAGATTGATTATAATTGGAACGATTTTCATTCAATTATTAAAAGACCCGAGTTTAAGAAAATCTACAAAGACATTTATTCAGGAAGCGATTTAAAGCTATCGACGCCGCCAAAAGGATACGACAAGCACAACCCGGCAATTGAATATCTGAAGCTGAAATGTTTTATAGCAGAAAGAACCTTAAGCGACGACGAGTTGATCAAAGGCAGCCTTCACAAGAAAACCATAGATGCATTTGCCGCCCTCAAGCCGCTTATCGACTTTATCAACACAGCCATAGAATAGCCGGGAACAAATATTGATACTTCATCAGCATGAAAAAAGTTTGGATGATTACCGGTGCTTCCACCGGGCTCGGAGCAGAGCTCGCAAAACTTGCAATTCAAAAAGGTTTTCAAGTAGTGGCCACGTTCAGAAAACCTGATCAGGCAAAACAGTTTCAGGAAATCTATGGCGAGAGCGGGCTGGCATTAGTGATGGACGTAACCAATTTCAATCAGGTAAATACTGGCTTAGACGCAGCATTGAATAAGTTTGGTCGTATAGATGTTTTGGTGAATAATGCCGGCTACGGAACAGTCGGTGCAGTAGAAGAGTTTTCGATGGAAGAAATCCGTCAGCAGATGGAGACTAATTTTTTCTCAGTGGTTCACCTCACAAAAAAAATTATTCCATTAATGCGCAAACAAGGCGGTGGGCACATTATTCAAATGTCGTCGCAAGCAGGCTACCGTGCAATGGCCGGATTCGGCGTTTACAACTCGAGCAAATTTGCGCTGGAAGGTTTTAGTGAAGCACTTGCGCAGGAAGTCGCACCGTTTAATATCAGAGTGGTCATCGTGGAGCCGGGACCTTTCAGAACTCAATTCGCGGGCTCGTCCATCAAATCTCCGGCAAACAAATTAGAGGTATACAAAAACACAACTGTTGCAGGCACTTACAAGTACATCGAAGATGTAAATGGCAATCAGGAAGGAGATCCGGTGAAAGCAGCACAGGCGATTGTTGCCTATGTAGAAGAGAACAGACCGAATTTGCGACTGCCGCTTGGTCGCACGCCATATAAGGCATTGCAGATAAAAATCGAAAGCTTACAAAACGACTTCACAGCAAACGAGCAGATTGCAACAAGTGCTGTTTACGACGATATCGATTAACGTTATTTGGGACGGTATCGCGATTCCTGAAATATCTTTCTTGCAGGTGTCCGCAATAGTTGCGGCAGGCTCAACGCCGCATTTTGTTTTGCAAAGCTTTCAACAATTTGTAGGCCAACCCAGGCGCCAATATTGCCCGGAGCACCTTCGCCTGCATTTCCATGCGGCAGTGTGGAAGTGAAAGGAGCTTCGCCGATGTAAATCTGCAGCGTTGATTGTTCATTGCTGTACAGGTTTTCATTTTGGTTGATATATCCCCAAATGTTGCCTTCATTGCTGTCGCACCAATCGGATTGTTTTTTCGTATATCCGGTGATCAGAGTGTCGGGATAATCAGGCAGAAGTTTTTTCATAAGGTACCACCGTTTTCCTTTTTCAATCATTTGTTCCACCAGTGCACCTTCACTGCTGTCAGCATACAACTCGGTTGAAATAGCCCGGATGCTGTTGGGCACGATGTATTCAGGTTCAAACCTTCTCCTTATGTATTCCGGATATTGTGCGGGATCATAAACAGAGAAGTTGCCACCCAGAAACATTTGGAGGCTGATGACTAATGTGTCATGAAAATATGTGGTGCCATATACTTCTGAGGGGTTTTCAGGGTTCAGGCTTTCAACGGTTGTTAGTACGTCAGCCACCTTCCAGTTAGGGAAGTAATACTTTACATATTTAAAGCTTTTTTCGAGTGCATTTTCAATCTTGTTCAAGTTTGAAAAACGCTTTTGACTGGAATCCCAAAGCGGTTTGATGTTTCGGTAATACTCAGTGAACGCTTCGGTAAAACTTCGGCCTTGTTGTTTCACTATGAAATCTACAGGAGAGAAATATTCGAAATACAATGGTAAAAACGAGGGATACCTTTCTCCGAGTTTTTGTACCTCAGCATCTAATCTGGTTGTGTCAATGGAAAAAAAATCCTGGTCGAATCTTTTGATGTTCACGTCAATTTTGATATCTGAAACATCGGGCTCCTCATTTTTATCTGAGCAGGAGAAAAGCAGTACTGTAGCCACAAATAAAAGAAATCTCATAGGCAGGTGCAAAGAAAACATACATTTTACTTTTTGACGACAGTTACGGTTCCTGCTCTTTCGTGAATCCCATAATTAACGTTGAGTTGTATAAAAACGACAGTCCGTCAGAGTTAAATAACTTTGATTGATGAAGATATATCTGGCACAACAGAACTATCACATTGGCAACTTCGAAGCTAATGCTGCAAAGATCGTCGATGGCATTTCTCAGGCAAAACAGGCAGGCGCAGATCTCGTCATGTTCACAGAGCTGTGTGTTTGCGGCTATCCTCCGCGGGATTTTCTCGAGTTTAATGATTTTATTAAGCAGTGCTACGCAACCATCGATCGCGTTAAGGCACATGCGGATGATATAGGTGTGTTGATTGGCGGTCCTGCACGGAACGCGAACAAAGCCGGCAAAGATCTTTTCAACGCAGCGTTTCTGCTACACGAAAAAGAAATAAAAGCTGAAGTGCATAAAACGCTTTTGCCCACGTACGATGTGTTCGATGAAAATCGCTATTTCGAACCAGCGTTTGAATGGAAGTGCGTTGACTTCAAAGGGATGAAGCTGGCAATTACTATTTGTGAAGACATTTGGAACCTTGGCGATAATCCACTCTACCGCATTACACCGATGGAAATTTTGTGCAGGGAAAATCCTGATGTGATGTTGAACATTTCTGCATCGCCGTACAACTATGCGCAGGATGTGGTGCGTACAAGCATTGTGCAGGCACATGTGGCGAAATATAAAATTCCCATGCTCTATTGCAACACTGTGGGAGCGCAAACCGATGTTGTTTTTGACGGCGGCAGCATCGTTTGTGATGTTAATGGCACAGTGGTTAATCAAATGAAGTACTTCGAAGAAGACTATTGCCTTGTTGATGTGGATGAATTATCTGTAAAAAAACAGATGCCGGCCGTTGCGCAGAAATACTACTATTCCGCAACAGAAGTCGGTCGCGATACAGATACATTGCAATACCTGGTGGACGACAAGAACATCCACGAAATGTATTGTGCATTGATTCTTGGCATTCGTGATTACTTCCAGAAAATGGGCTTTAAAAAAGCTACCCTTGGCGCCAGCGGAGGTATTGACAGTGCAGTGGTTCAAGCGCTCGCTGTAGAAGCATTGGGGAGCGAAAATGTGCATGTGCTGCTGATGCCATCGGAATTTTCTTCTTCTCACTCCGTTTCAGACGCCGAGCAACTAAGCAAAAATCTAAACAACAAGTTCGACACCGTTGCAATTAAAGATGTTTTTGATGCATTCACCAGATCACTAAAGCCCATTTTCGGAGATCTTCCTTTCAATGTGGCTGAAGAAAATATTCAATCGCGTATTCGGGGCAACCTGTTGATGGCAGTCGCCAATAAGTTTGGCTACATTTTGCTAAATACATCCAATAAGAGCGAACTCGCAACGGGCTACGGAACTTTGTACGGTGACATGGCCGGCGGTCTCAGTGTGCTCGGCGACTTGTATAAGATGCAGGTGTATGCAATGGCGAGGTACATAAATAAACAGCGTGAAATCATTCCGGCAAACATTCTCACCAAAGCTCCTTCCGCAGAACTTAGACCGGGGCAAAAAGATTCTGACAGCCTGCCCGAATACGACGTTCTCGATAAAATTCTATATCAATACGTGGAGCTGCGTCAGGGCCCCAAGGAAATAATTAGCCAGGGCTATGATGCAGACCTGGTCGCGAGAATCTTAAAGCTCGTAAATACAAACGAGTACAAACGGAATCAGTTTTGCCCAATTATTCGGGTGAGTTGCAAAGCCTTCGGTGTTGGAAGGAGGCTTCCAATTGTTGCCAAATATCTTTCGTGAACTGCATCTGACGATATTCTACCAGTACTTAAGCGCAGATTAACTTACTTAGGCAAAAAATTTGCACAAGTAGCAAACAAATTGAATCAATGGCATCCTCACAGGAAATTCATCATCTCACGCAATTGATTAAGGACAGGTTTGATCTGAAAAGCAAACTCCTTTCAGAACTCTCGAAAACGATTGTTGGCCAGGAAAAAATGCTTGAGCAGCTAATTATCGCATTGTTGGCGAACGGTCACATTCTGCTCGAAGGTATTCCCGGGCTGGCGAAGACGTTGGCCATCAAATCACTAGCGCAGGCTATTCACGCAAAGTTTAGCAGAATACAGTTCACACCTGATTTGCTTCCTGCAGATGTCATCGGCACGATGATCTACAATCAACAGCGCAATGAATTCGTGGTGCGGAAAGGTCCCATTTTCGCAAATTTTGTTTTGGCGGATGAAATCAATCGGGCGCCTGCAAAAGTACAAAGCGCTTTGCTGGAAGCGATGCAGGAGCGACAAATAACAATTGGTGAAACAACGTACAAACTTGATGAACCATTCCTTGTTCTTGCCACGCAAAATCCGTTGGAACAGGAAGGAACTTACCAACTGCCGGAAGCGCAAGTGGACCGATTTCTTTTGAAAACGATTGTCCATTATCCCACAATGAAGGATGAACAAATGATCATCAGGCAAAATGTGGAAGGTGCATCGGCACCTGTCATCAATCCTGTCATATCCATTCAGGAAATTATTGAAGCAAGAAAACTCGTGCGGCAGATTTATGTTGATGAAAAGGTGGAAAGTTATATTCTCGATCTCGTGTTTGCCACTCGTGTGCCCGACGATTACAAGCTGGAAAATTTAAAGCCTTTGATTGCCTACGGGGTATCGCCCCGCGGTAGCATTAGCCTTGCTATTGCTTCCAAAGCACATGCATTTTTGCAGGGTCGCGGGTACGTTACACCAGAAGATGTGCGAAGCATTTGTTACAGTGTACTGCGTCACCGCATCGGACTTACCTACGAAGCAGAGGCAGAAAATATTACTGCGGAGGAATTGATTGACGCCATGTTGAAGAAAATACATGTGCCCTGATGCTAACTGTTAAACAAATACTTAAGAAGGTTCGAAAGCTTGAAATCAAGAGCAAAATTCTTACGACAAACCTGTTTGCCGGCGAGTACCACAGTGCATTCAAGGGGCGCGGTATGCTGTTCAAAGAAGTTCGTGAATATGCAGCGGGAGATGACATTCGATTCATTGACTGGAACGTGTCGGCGAGGTTTGGTCATCCATTCAGCAAAGTGTTTGAAGAAGAACGTGATCTTACTGTGATGTTGCTAATTGACGTAAGCGCCAGCAGTTTGTTTGGAACTTCCGTGTCACGGAAAAAAGATATTATGACGGAGATTGCTGCCGTCCTTTCGTTTTCTGCCGTAAACAATAATGATAAAGTGGGTGTTATTTTCTATAGCGACAAAGTTGAAAAGTATATTCCTCCACAAAAGGGAAAGCGGCACGCATTGCTGATTGTAAGAGAACTTATTTCTATCCCCTCTCAAAAAAAGAAAACTCAGCTTAGTTCAGCGCTGCGACATTTTTCCAACATTATGAAGCAAAAAAGCATTGCATTTGTGCTCAGTGATTTTATTGATACAAATTACGGTGATGCAC
>JAEZJD010000007.1 GCA_023436425.1 Bacteroidota bacterium
ATCGATTATTGTTGATTACCAACAGTTCGGCGATGAACACACATACAAAGAAATAACAGGCAACTACACATTCAACACCTACGATGCTGCAGGCGATGTGCTCTACGGTATAGAAGTTTTCATTCACCCGGAATTCCGCGGGCTGCGATTAGGTCGCCGGCTCTACGATGCTAGAAAAAGCCTGTGCGAACGGTTGAATTTAAAAGCTATTGTCTTCGGCGGACGCATACCTAACTACCACCAACATGCGAAGGATTTAAGCCCGAAAGAATACATCAATAAAGTAAAGAACAAAGAAGTTTATGATCCTGTCCTCTCTTTCCAGCTTGCTAACGATTTTCACGTAAAAAAGGTGCTGACCGGCTATATGCCTGATGATGCGGAAAGCCGCGAATATGCCACCTTGCTGCAGTGGGATAATATTTACTATTCGCCGCCTTCGCGAAAATTTTATGTGCCTTCGAGGTATGTGCGTCTTGGCCTTGTGCAGTGGCAAATGAGGCCGTACAACGATTTGGATGAACTGTTTTTGCAGAGCGAGTATTTCGTGGACGCGGTATCAAGCTATAAAAGCGATTTTGCCCTATTTCCTGAGCTTTTTAATGGGCCCTTGCTGGCACAGTTTAATGACATGAGCGAAGCTGATGCCATGCGATCGCTGGCGCAATTTACCCCGCGAATAAAAGAAAGCTTTTCACATTTGGCAATCAAATACAATGTCAATATTGTAACAGGTAGTCTGCCCAGCATTGAAGACGGAGTATTGAACAACATTGGTTTTTTATGCCACCGAAATGGCAAGGTTGACCGTTATGAAAAAATACATGTGACGCCCGACGAAGAGTCCTATTGGGGCATGAAGGGCGGCAGCCAACTGCAAGTGTTTGAAACGGACATCGGGAAAGTAGGCGTTCTGATTTGTTACGATGTGGAATTTCCCGAACTACCCCGCCTCCTGGCAGACCAGGGCATGCAGATCTTGTTTGTTCCTTTTTTAACCGACACCCAAAACGCTTACATGCGGGTGCGTTGCTGTGCGCAGGCCAGGGCTATTGAAAATGAGTGTTATGTTGCCATTTCGGGTAGTGTGGGCAACCTGCCAAAAGTAGAGAACATGGACATTCAGTATTCGCAGGCGGCTGTGTTTACCCCATGCGACTTTGCATTTCCCTCAAGGTGTCAAAAGCGAAGCCACGCCAAATACAGAAATGATCCTTGTAGCAGATGTGGATCTGATGTTGCTAAGCGAATTGCATTCATTTGGCAGTGTCCGTAATCTGCGCGACAGGCGAAAAGACGTTTATTCTCTCACCTACGTGAAGAAGAAAACTACAGATACTGAAGCTGGTGAGTTGACAACGAAGGACAAAGACGTTCCGCCTAATTTAGCTCATGGTTAAATGTCGTAAAACGACTTTTTCGAAAGGGTCGCGAAGGTGAAGTCTATGCTTGTGTTTTCGTACGTGTCGTTCACTTTATAATTTCGGGCTGCTTCCTGTTTTCCGGTTGGTGCCGCATAAGTTTTATCTGATCTCCCACTTCAATTGTCAGAAGGTCTTCTCCAACTTCCACGGCGCCCTTATAGACTTTTTGTGTACGTCGAATAAGATCTTTCGCAGTTGGCGGAGCGATAGCGGGATCAGACGTGAGCATTACAATATGAGAATAGACCGCAAGTTTTGGTTGCACCTGCTGAAACACCCTACCCGCATCTTCCGGTGAAGTATGGAAGCCGAGAATCTGGTTTACCAGTGCTGTATTCGTTGTTGTGTCTTCGTTTGCAGCCGCTACTTCGTGAATAATCACATCCGCATTTTTGGCAAAACGTATCAGATTTTCACTAAAACGGGTGTCACCTGAAAGAATAACCGAATGGCC
This sequence comes from Bacteroidota bacterium, assembly GCA_023436425.1. Taxonomy (GTDB): domain Bacteria; phylum Bacteroidota; class Bacteroidia; order Chitinophagales; family Chitinophagaceae; genus Flavisolibacter. The sequence goes on from JAEZJD010000007.1 coordinate 1,879, forward strand.
CGCGTAGTCAATCCTGTAGCCAAGAGCCGAATCAATAAAATCCGAATGCCGAACTGTAAAAGGTGTCACTTTCACACCGGCATTTTCCCAAACATATCCTTCTTTGATGTCAATCGGTGCAACGACAGCTCCGATCTCCACTTTGTTCCTTTCCTTTTGCCGTGTGTTAATGTCCCACGAAAAAGCCTCTAAGAGATTTTCCATCATTTCTTTTGTCCCGCCGGGACCATAAACCCGAAATGGTGAAGCCCGTCTTCCGTAGGCTGCAGGAATCCACCCGGTGAGCCATACATCCGGTATGCCTACCACGTGGTCAGAATGTAAATGAGTGAGGAATAATACATTCACCTGTCCAAGCGGCACCTTCAATTGCCATATTCTTTGCGCTGCTCCTCTTCCCGCATCAAACAACAGTTTTTGATCTCCCGCTTCCACCAAAATGCTGGGACCGAAACGTTCCATGGAAGGAACAGGTGCACCGGTCCCCAATAATGTCACTTTAATTGCAGCAGATTGCCCTTGCGTGTTTAAACAAATACATACAAACGATAAAAAGAGCTATCCTTTGGTAAATGCTTTCGTTGTCATACAGTTGTTTTTAAAGGACAACACGATATATGTTCGTCTTAAATCATGCAGAATTCACAGGATAAGGTTGCATCCGTGGGTTCTTCCGAAACTCAATTCGTCATTTCAGAAGCTTGCAACTATGCTAAATATAAATAATTAAATCCATGCTTGCCGTTGCTATTGATGCGGCGAATCCGGATAGAAAAGTGGTAGCTGAAAATTTATTGGAGATAGTTGTTGTGCAAATCGCGTAAGCAGTAGGCTAATGACTGACTACAATTAATAACAGGAGGCTGTGTATAGATCTCTGGTCGTTGACGACATGAGTTGTGCTGTTAAAACTCTGTGATCACATTGTAGAGTGTGTCCCGCTCAACAGGTTGCCTGTTTACCTGCTTTATCAAAGTAACTATTTCTTCTGTTGACATGGCAGGGTTTTGTTCTTCGGCGCCCGCCATTGAGTAAATCTTTGTGGTGTCATCGATTGTTCCATCAATGTCATCCACACCAAAAGCAAGTGAAAGCTGTGCATTTTTTCTGCCGAGCATCGGCCAGTATGCCTTCAAATGAGGAAAGTTGTCAAGGTACAATCTTGCAACGGCATACATTTTCAAATCTTCCACCACGCTCACTTCAGGTACATGACTCATATCGTTATCGCCATTCCTGAACTTGAGCGGAATAAATGTGTTAAACCCACCGCCGGAAAGTAGTTGCGATCGGTCCTGCAGCTCTCGCAAGCGTCGCATGTGGTCTATCCTGTGCCCGTAGCTTTCTATATGTCCATACAGCATCGTCGCATTGCTGTGCATACCGGCTTTGTGGATGGCTTCATGTATGTGCAGCCAGCCTTCTGCATCCACTTTGTCCGGACAGATTTGCTTTCTGATCTCTTCATCAAATATTTCAGCACCGCCACCGGGAATGGAATCAAGTCCTGCTTCCTTTAATACCTGCACACCTTCTTCCACTGTCAATTTCGCTTTGCGGAACATGTAATCAAGTTCCACTGCCGTGAATGCCTTTATGTGCAGGTCGGGACGATGTTCTTTGATTTTGCGTAGCAGGTCAGCAAAAAAATAGAGATTCATTTTCGGGTGAACCCCGCCAACAATGTGTACTTCCGTTTCTGGTTTGCCATCGTACTTTTTTACGATGTTCAGCATGTCTTCAATGGTCAGCTCCCAACCTTCTTCGCGATGCGCATACAATCGCGAATAAGAACAAAAGTTACACGTGAACACGCAAACATTTGTCGGCTCGATATGAAAGTTTCTGTTGAAGAAAGTCCTGTCGCCGTGAAGTTTTTCGCGAACGTAATTTGCAAGTGAACCTACGAATGGCAGACTGCCTTTTTCGAACAAAATCAATCCATCTTCATCGCTGATTCTTTCGCCACTATAAATTTTTTCTGCTATTTCTTTCAGGCTAACGTCTTTGGTTTCTACAGGAATGGGAGCGACTGTTTCCATCATCCTGCAAAAATAGCTGCAGGTATAAAAGGAAAAACTGATTTATGGCAGTTGAACTCGGTATTTATGAAATGCTTAATACTTGATCAGCCATTCGGCGGAATCTTTCTTGTTATCGCTATACATTAGCCGAACCAGGTAAGCGCCTGCCGCCATTCCGGGTAAATACACCGGTATGTAGGTTGTGGACACATTGGAATATGGCTTCGATAAAACCAGTTGCCCCAGGGCGTTGTAAACATTAATATACCGCAGCGTAGTTGGTGGCTGGCTGAAAAGAACGGCGAAGTTGTCGCGAAACGCCGTGGGCACTATAAGAAAACCTCGTTGCTTTAAAACAAAGTTCTCCTTTTTTCCCTCTATGTTGATGTTGTCGAGAAAAACATTGTTGCCGTAGCGGGTCGTATTGCGGAAAATAACATTCACCTCACCACTACTCAAAATGCTACCGGCCAGCGCAATCTTTTCTGTGCGCCAGTCGCTTTCTGCCGGTGCGTTATAAGGATCAGTGGACGATCCTGCCGTAGCCAACTCGCTGCCCCACTTTTTATACACCGTTTGATATGTAGTGCCACAATCCTTTGTAAGAAGAACGGTGAGTGTATCCGCAAAGTCAGGATCAGGATAATTTTTGTGCGCCAGGTCAAAGGTGATAATCAAACTGTCGACGCCTGTGGTGTTGAGCCGGGGACTTTTCAGATCATCAAAGTTTTCCGTGGCGTCTATCTCATAATTGTTGATGTACAACGACCAGTTACTGCTCTTGCCGGGAGACTTTCTTTCCCATGTCGCATCGTTATTGTAGTTGTCAATTGCCCAACCTGCCGGATACCCGGTCTCAAAATCTGCCTTTACCGGCAGTGTTGCCGAGCCCACAACAGTCACCGTTTGCGACAGCGTATCGTTTGCCTTCACCTGGTCAGCCGATCCGTTCGGATTTGCTGTAAAAAACTTGATTGTGTGTACACCGGTTGTCAGTGGTAACGGTGAAAAAGAAACAACTTCAGTTGCTCCTGTCAGAATGTTTACGTTTACACTTTTTGTCGATGGTGTTCCATTGTCCAGTTGAAATCCAACCGTGACATTGGTGACCGTAGTCAACCCATTGTTGGCAATCCTCACCTTTGGAACAATGTTGCCGGGGCAAAGAAGAACAGATGAATAGTAGGTGGTGTTGCATCCCGTAGTTTCGAACCCGCCGGGACTAACACTTTGCGTTGGCGCCACATCCAACAGAACAGGATTTGCGGGAGGCTGACAGCCAGGCGATGTGGTGAGACCCACCCGGCAATGTGTAAGCACATACTCCATCCGCTCTACCTGCTTGTTTGTAAAAAGCGTAAGACAGGCGTCATTGGAATAATCCATCAGGTTTTGATACATAATGCCTGCACCCGTTTTGGAACATGAATCTGTTTTTATTTGTGTCGACGGGCAGCCTACAGATTCACCCCCCTGGTTGGGCGTGTCCCCGATATCGGCTGTCGTATTTCCCTGTCCTTGCGGATTGAACAGCCCTGCCGGTAAAACACAGCCCGAGCCGGCAGTAGTAAGCGCCGCAAAATCATCCCCGCTGCATCCCGGCTCGTCGCCCCAGGTATGCAGCAGACCAAAATAATGTCCCGTCTCGTGCACGGCTGTTCGACCCAAATTAAAATCTGAGTGGGTATAGCAATTATTTGTTCCCCACGCCCTGTAGTTAATAAACACCCCATCCGATGCGGCGGGTTCTCCTATTGCGTTTGGGAATTGAGAATAACCCAGCACTCCTGAACCTGTGGCATCTACGCCAACCCAATAATTCAGGTATTGGTCGGGGTTCCATGCGTCCAATCCACCTTCGGATGTGTATTTTATTGGGTCTTTCTGTGCGCCGATGTCTGAGCCGGTTGTGCTCGACCGGCGTTCAATGCCGGATGTTAGTTCGCCGGTAGGTGTGCGCCGGGCAAGACAAAACTGTATCCGGCTATGGCCGCGGAGTGGTCCGAATTGAGAAGCAATATTAGCGCTGTCGGTGTTTAAACCAGAGAAATCAAGGTTCAACCTGGCAAGCTGTGCCTGCACGTCTGCATCAGTAACTATGTACGGGTTAGGCAAAACGATGTGAACGACGACAGGTACCGTTATAGTGGCTTGTAAACGGGCGGTTGTTGCACGGTTGATGCGTGCTTCGGCAGCCACGGATTTCTCGAGTATAGCCTGGAGATTCTTGTTCTTGCGAAAAAAGTTGTCCACTCTTTCCATACTGCCGCAGCGTCTTGAAAGCGTTTGCTCGGTTTGGGAATAACTGGAAAGGCAAATCAGCAGGGTAGTAGTGGCAATCAGCAGTGTTGTTTTCAAAGCAGCCTTTTAAATGATTAGTCTGTTAAACGTACAATAATATTAATTCCATATGCACAAGTAAAGAGAATTAGGTGAAAACCATCTATTTGCCTATGAATGTCGTAATGAAGAACGCGGCAAAACAAAAAAGGCTGCCTTTTACCAGCTACAGAATCCACGACGAAGTTGGTTTTGTCAACAGCGTACATAAAATACAATTTCAACGGTGAAAAACTTTTCATCTTTGCAAACTATACCAACGAAGAAGGGAATGGGATTTTTCAACAAAATATTTGGGCAAAAGGAAAAAGAAACGCTCAACGAAGGCTTACAAAAGACAAAAGACAATTTCTTTTCGAAAGTGACGAAGGCAATTGCCGGACGCTCCACGGTAGATGAAGGTGTGCTGGATGATTTGGAAGAAGCCCTTGTGTCTGCCGATGTAGGCATAGAAACAACTGTGGAAATCATCAACCGGATAGAACAGCGGGTTGCGAGAGACAAGTATTTGAATACTACAGAGTTAAACAAGATACTTCAGCAAGAAATTGAATTGCTGCTGGTGGACGCTCCTTCTGCCAACAGCTACGACTTTCACTCCGACCTGCCTACAAAACCTTATGTGATCCTGGTCGTTGGTGTGAACGGCGTAGGGAAAACGACAACCATTGGAAAGCTGGCGCACAATTTTAAATCAGCAGGAAAATCTGTGCTGCTCGGCGCAGCCGACACCTTCAGGGCGGCCGCTGTAGATCAGCTAACCATCTGGAGCGAACGGGTAGGTGTCCCGATTGTGAAGCAGGCGATGGGTTCCGATCCCGCCTCCGTGGCGTTTGATACGGTGCAGAGTGGCCTTTCCCGCAATACAGACGTTGTTTTAATCGACACTGCCGGGAGGTTGCACAACAAGGCTCATCTGATGGAGGAGCTGAGCAAAATAAAACGCAGCGTTCAAAAAGTTATTCCCGGCGCACCGCACGAAGTGCTCCTGGTGTTGGACGGTTCTACCGGCCAAAACGCTTTAGAGCAGGCGAAACATTTCACCGCTGCAACAGACGTAAGTGCTTTGGCAATAACGAAACTGGACGGAACCGCCAAAGGTGGCGTGGTGCTCGCCATCGCCAGTCAGTTCAAAATTCCGGTAAAATTCATCGGCGTAGGTGAGAAAATGACCGACCTCCTCGTGTTTGATAAGCACGAATTTGTCGACAGCCTCTTCAACTTAGACAGAGACTAAATTGTTTTACCAATCCCTAAACAGGCGCCGCATCTTACTGTAACTACCTTTGCGACTTCGCATGAAAGCAAAAACGCTCAGGAAAGATAAAGTCAACATCATTACGCTTGGCTGCAGCAAAAACATGGTGGACAGTGAGGTGCTCAGCGGGCAGCTGATGGCAAACGACATCGATGTTGTGCACGAAAGCGGGAAGAAAGACCACAACATAGTAGTGGTTAACACCTGCGGCTTTATCGATAAAGCAAAGGAAGAAAGTATTGATACCATTCTGCGCCAGGTGGAGCTAAAGCAGAAAGGAAAACTCGATAAAGTGTATGTGACGGGCTGCCTTAGCCAACGCTATCGCGATGATTTGGAGCAAAGCATTCCGGAAGTGGATGCATGGTTTGGAACCATGGAATTGCCGCTAATCCTCAAACGGTTTGAAGCTGATTACAAGAGTGAATTGTTGGGCGAAAGATTACTTGCTACTCCACAGCATTATGCGTATTTGAAAATCTCTGAAGGCTGTAACCGCACCTGTGCCTTTTGTGCCATTCCGCTTATGCGCGGACAACACGTTAGCCGTTCTATTGACGATTTGGTAAAGGAAGCTGAAATTCTGGCAAAACGAGGCGTGAAAGAGATCATGCTTATTGCGCAGGAACTCACCTACTACGGTTTGGATTTGTACAAGAAGAGAATGTTGCCCGACCTTCTGCTCCGGCTTGCGGATGTGGAAGGCATTGAATGGATTCGCTTGCACTACGCTTATCCACACAAATTTCCTTTGGAAATACTTGATGTGATGCGTACAACAGAAAAAATTTGCAATTATCTGGACATGCCATTGCAGCATGCATCCGACAATATGTTGCAGGCAATGCGGCGGCAAATTACCCGTTCCGAGATGGAAGAATTGCTCCGGCAGGCGCGGCAAAAAGTTCCTGGAATTTGTTTGCGCACAACACTGATCACAGGATTTCCCGGTGAAACTGTTGATGACGTGGAAGAACTAAAAAGTTTTCTTCAGCAACAGCGGTTCGACAGGGTGGGAGTGTTCACTTATTCGCATGAAGAAAACACATCCGCATATGACTTAGTGGACAATATTCCTGCAGATGAAAAGCAAAGAAGAGCAGAAGAAATTATGAGCGTGCAACAAGAAATTAGCTATGAGAAAAATGAGGAGAAGGTTGGTCGTGAATTAAAAGTATTGATTGACAAAAAAGAAGCAGGTCGCTACATTGGCAGAACAGAATTTGACAGTGTGGAAGTGGATAACGAAGTCGTTATTTCATCTGAGCATAAATTAAATGTTGGCGAATTTTACCGGGTAAAAATCACTCGGGCCTACGACTATGATCTGGAAGGAGAAGTATTGATGTAATTTCTTACTTTTAAGTATGGCAGGAATTAAATACATCACTGACGAAAATGGAAAAAAAACTTCAGTTCTGGTTCCTTTAAAAACATGGGAAGATTTGAACGTGAACTATTCTAAGCTGCAAGGGAAGCTCGATGTCTTCAAAAGTGTTGAACAGGGTTTTGCGGAAATTAAACAGGCGAAGAAAACTGGTAAGAAACTGACTACGCTCAAAGAATTTCTAAGGTGATCGTTGTTGTTCGAATCACAAAAAGTTTTCAAGGTGCTGCCAAGCCTCTGTTGAAAAAATATCCCCACTCAGGCGCGATCTTCTAAATCTCGAAGTGGAACTTCAGCAAAATCCAAGAAAGAGGACATCTCTCGGATCGGGGACATATAAAATCCGATTGAGAATCAAGAGCAAAGGAAAGGGAAAGGGTGGCGGAGCAAGAGTTATTTCCTATATTGAAACTGAATTGATTGGAAAGATCGAAAGGGAAGATGAAGAAATTACAGTGAATCTTCTTACCATTTACGACAAGTCGGAAGTTGCATCAATCTCCGAAACAGAATTAAAAGGTTTGATCCGGGCATTACGGCAAGAGTAATTCAACCTGCTTGCATTTATAAAAAACTCTTTCTATTTTGTCCGTCCAAATTCAACCCTATGAACTTCCTAAGAGATTTACTTAGTATGCCCATGTTTACTGTTCCTAACAAACGGATTGATACATTACTGACAATTGCACTTATCGTGCTAATTGTGTTTTATAAGATGATCAAGTAGCCGGCTGCAAATACAACTTCAGATTTTGATAATCTATTATTGCATGATGCCTGCTTAAGATGTCTGCACCAATCACACCGGAGGGAATAGCCGTTTCTCCTTTGTCAGACAAGGATTGTTTTACATGCTGCAGATCAGCTGCATAGATTGTCGTGTTTTCCAGCGTGAATCCGCCAAGATCTATGTGTATGTTATCCAATTGATGGATGACAAGATCGGATGTGCCAACACCGCCGCCCGTTATTGTCGTATCAGTCAGCGGCAGCCCATGTTCGTGTGCAAATGCTATGTCAATCACCGTGCTTGCTGCGCCGGTATCGACCAGAAGTAATGTCGAGATGTTATTGATTGAAGCAGCAACTTCAAGGTGACCGAATTGAGTGCCCCGCATGGACACAGTAGTGTATTGTTTTTCGTCCAAAAACTCCTGCAGTGTCATTTGTTGTTCTTCCGCTTCGGTGACTTCTTTTGTTGTTGCTTAAAAGTTGTTGCCGCCTTTGCTGCCTTGCCAAGTTTATTCTCTACCACGGCTTTTCTTTTCATCCATTTTTCCACCGCTGCAGGATGGTACAAATCGTTTCCTTTTTTATCCGTAAGTCCGAGGGATTTTGCAAGGGATTTACTGAGCTGTTGTGCCGTTTTGTTGTTGCTAATTATCTTTTGCGAACGTTCTTTGTAAAATTCTTCAAGATTTTTGATGCCGGTGTTGATGATCCGCAACTCATTTTCATACTGATACAATTTCCGGTAAACGATCATCGCACGGTCATAGGGAAGTTCATCGTGCGGCTCCAGTTTGATCGCTCTTTCGTAGAGCTTCGCAGCAGTTTCCCAGTCGTTGTTTGCTTCGGCTTCCGTTGCTTCAGCAATTGTGTCTTTGTATGATTTGGCAATGTGTAGCGGCATGAAACCTTAAGCCGTCATTTGGGCTTTCGGGTTCAAAATACAGGTTTTTTCAAAATCCATTTTCCTGTTGTAAAAAACGGAGATGACAAAAACGAAGTTTCCATTCCGTTCGCTTTGCGATTGCGTGATGTGATCGATGGTAATTGCTTCTTCCGCCAGCCATTCGTTGATTTTGGTCTGTGCAATTTCAGGTTTGTTTTCTATAAACATTTTTACTTCCATATCTATTGTTCTTTGGAAATGATTTTAAAAACGCGTTCAACAATCTTGTCGCAATACTTAAGATGAAACTCAAAAATCTCTGCTGATGAATAATATTGCTCGAGTTGCTTCTGCAGCAGCGCTTTTGCCCTGTTGGTTCGCACCTTCACATTCACGGCGGAAATATTCAGCAGGTCAGCCGTTTCCTGCACACTGAACCCTTCAATTTCGCGCAGCAGGAAAACGCTCCGGTAATGCAGGGGCAGGTGTTGCAGACTTTCTTCGAGCAGTTTACCCAGCTCTTTATTATCCACGGATTGCTCCGGATCTTGCTTTGACACATTCATAGGCGCAGTGTTGTCGTTGATAAATGAGCTGCCGGTTTGTTCATACTTAATTGCTCCATAGTTCACTTTGTGATAGCATTTATTCAGGTGAATTTTCGTGAGCCATGTTTTAAATGATGCATCCTGCCGGAACTGCCGCAATTGCGTGTAAGCAGCAACGTAAGACTCCTGCATGGCATCTTCGGCATCCTCATGGCACAGTCCGTAACTTCGTGCAATCTTGTAGAGCAGTGGGTTGTATCTCCGTATCAAAATTTCGAAAAGAGCAATCTCACCCCCGGAAATTTTTTCCGCGAGCTGCTCATCTGAAAAGCTTGTTTCTTTAAGAATATGTTCCATAATCAATTGTTTTCTATTCCTACCTTATGCTTGTAAATCAGTTTTCCACCGATGTAATTTCCGGCAAATAGTGCAACGATCAAAATTGCTTTTACCAGCAGCGTGATTGTTGTCGGGACTGAAATTGCCGGATAAGAACTCCATTCTTTATATGCATAAATTCCAAAAATTATGATGATGGTTCCGTTTAAAAATCCGTGTAGCAGCCCCGTGGCGAGCGCTTGTTTGTTTTCTCTCGGGATGAGGATAAGGTCGAGCAAGCCTGTCAGTGCTGCCAGAATGCCGATAGCGACACCACCGACCAGGCAAAAAAACGCTGCTTGTCCGAATACCGGGTCGTTTTTGTAGTAGTGCAGAAACGAAAGCACCAGGTCGGCGGGCAGCAGGGCTGTCGGAAAGTGGATGACCATTGGGTGAATTGGATGTCCGAAAAATCTCATACAATTAAATTACCAGTAGCAATAAACAAATAAAACCCGCCACAGCAACCAGTCCGTGTAGAATACCCAGCCACGTGGGGCTGAAAATTCCTTTCAGATCTTTCAGGAACATATACAGCCCCACGACGGCTGCGATGGCAAACAGAATAAGACTGGTTCGGGCATTGCCGCTGGGATTTTCGAGAAAATAATAAACGAGCAAACCGAAAGCGATAACAGCAAAAATACCGTGTGTGTACACCACAGTGCGTGAGGTGTTCGTGGAAAGAATCCAGTTTTTAATAATGATAACGCCGAAAACAGCTGCAAGAGCAAAAAGAACAATAGTTACGTGAAGCATGGTTGCCGGTTTATAGAACAGAGTAAGCAAGGGGCAAAAAGGTTACAGCAGTCACCGAAACTTTCTTTTCAATTGTCGCAGAATTTCAGCACCACGAAGGTCTTACTTCACTATTGCCTCAACACATCGCCGATCATACGTCACATATACCTCGATACTACGTCAGTAATATCACACATACGCGTCACTGTTACGTCGACTGGGCTATTTCGTAAAAAGATCAAGTGCTTTATCAACCATTCTATGAACCATTTGCCTTTTGGACCGTTTTATTTTCTTGAGTTCTCTTGGTGGTGTGTTTTTCCTATCCTCTGCTGAAATGGTTTTGATGGCCCACAATGCTCCATAAGGGGTATCGAAAGCTTTGCCCATACCATCAATGGTGTGAAAAACCTTTGCTACATATATTTCCCAGGATTCATCAAAATCTTCGGGCTGCCAACCCGATTTGTGTTCTTGCCAAGCACCTCCATCTAAACCCCAACCATCTTTGCCGTCGGGATGCGATTGTGGCAAGAAGCCTAAAGGGGTGAATATTGCAATTTGTTTTTTAATCTTTCGCAAAGACTGATTAATTAAATCTAAAGACTCCTGCTTTTCCAAATGTTCTACAACATCTAATAGAAAAATACTATCTACTGACCTGTCTGGAAACAATTTCATTGCTTCAGCCCATGTAGCTTTTAAAACGACATACTCTCTATCTGATCTGTCGTTCTCTATTTCCCTTTGAAGATGTTCAACATACTGCTGGAAGGGTTCACAACAAATATGAACTTTTGGTTCCACGTACTGCTGTGGCCTTACTCCACAACCTATATCTAACAGCGTATTGATTGACTCAAGTTTTGAAAGGGCAATAGGAAATAACTGGTCTTTTTCTACATAATGGACATTGTTCATAATTCTGGTTTAAAAAAATAAAGATAGTGTTCTCACTTTAATGCTGTACTAATCCTCCTACAACTCCAAGTTGATCTTCTGAAGCTCCAGAGTGCAAACCTTTTGAACTTCACTCAATATCTTCTAATATTGCACCGCACATTTTGTGAGTTTACTTCAATCTCGGGGCAGCAGCTATCCCGCAAAACTAATAGACAAGACCTATGAATCATTTTGGGATCAATGCTTCAATTTATAAGTAGATGATTTGATTTGCCTGCCTTATAAGTGGGCTTTTGTTTTTTTGGATAACATCAAAAGGGACTCGGAACTGTGACTGAGAGAAGCGAAGCTGTGTAACGAGCCCAAAACATCAGAGATTTTTGAAAACAGCGATAACAAGCTCTCTTAACAACTTATCTGCCTCTCGAATTAAGCGAGTTGCATTAGAAGGGAGCTGGCTTGTTGCAGGTCAGGTTGCAACCATTGTAGGTACCCTGGCTCTTGTGCGGGTACTAACTCAATATCTATCACCTGCTCAATATGGCCAGCTTGCATTGGTATTAACAGTTCATGCTTTAATTAACCAGTTGATTACAGGTGGCTTATCAGGAGGTATTACCCGGTTCTATTCAATTGCCTTGGAAGAAAATGACATTCAGAACTACATAATAGCCTCAGTTAAGCTTTTTTTAAATGCAATTATTTTTTCTTTTTTGTTAGGAGCAGTAGTTTTAGCATATTTATTTTATTTAAACGAGCAGCAATATGTTCTCCAAATAGCTGCAGTTGTAATTTTTTCGATTCTGAATGGAATCAGCATCACCTTAAATGGAATACTGAATATTATTCGAAAAAGGGCAGCAGTAGCTATCCATACAGCAGCAGAGGCTTGGTTAAGAATCGCCATTATAATCGCTCTTTTATATTTCTTCAGGCCTTCAGTATTTGCAGTAGTTGCAGCTTATTCTTTTGCATCGCTTATTGTCGTTGTTTCACAATTTTTCCTTTTAAAGAAGGCATTAGCCGCTCAATTATCAAAAACTACTTTGAATTCACAACAGGATTGGGCAAGAAATATATGGAAGTTTACAATGCCGTTCTCTCTCTGGGGACTGTTCACCTGGGGTCAGCAGGCATCTGACAGATGGGCGATGGAACACTTCTCTACCACCTTCGATGTGGGGCAATATGTTGTTGTTTATCAGCTCGGATTCGTTCCTGTTGGAATTATTACTAGTGTAGTTCTCTCATATTTAATACCAATTTTCTACCAGCGATATGGTTCAGGCAAGGACGTTATACTCACTGCATCCGTACACCGATTAACCAAGATAATTACTGCATTGTGCCTCATTGCAACTGCGGTTGGTTTTTTAATTACGTTTTTCTTACACGAATGGCTATTCAACTTGTTGGTAGCAAAATCTTTTAGATCAGCATCGAGATTTCTTCCATGGGTGGTACTAGCAGGAGGCTTTTTTGCTGCAGGTCAATTGCTTTCTTTGAAATTTCTTTCTGAGCTAAGGTCATCTGTCATGATTGTTCAAAAAATTGCAACTGCAGTGGTGGGTATTATGCTGAACATCTACGGAGCCTGGAGATTTGGAATAGCAGGAGTTGTAGGCGGACTAGTAACTTTTTCTTTTTTATATTTTATTTCAACGGCTTTTTTAATTACCCGGCCTGCGCCATCGGCCATAACTGCGAAGGGCTCTTTTAGAAAATGAAATTTATAAACGATAAAGAGATTGCTATTTTATTAGGCGTGTATAACGGTGAGAAGTTTCTTCCTGAACAACTAAATTCCCTTATAAATCAAACAAATCAAAATTGGACTCTCTACATCAGAGATGATGGTTCCAACGATAATACGAGGAATATAATCAATGAATACTGTGCGAGGTTTTCAAACTTCGTTTACGTTAAAGATGATTTGGGTAATCTAAAATCTGGTAGAAATTTTCTCCAATTGCTGGATGTTGTTGAATCAAAGTATTATATGTTTTGCGATCATGATGATGTATGGCTACCAAATAAAATAGAAGTTACATTTCAACACATGAAGCAAATCGAAATCAATTATCCTAATAAACCAATTATGGTGCACACCGATAAAATTATCGTTGATGAAAATTTAAAAGTTAAAGCAGAATCGCATTGGAAATCCATCAATTTGAATCCTGAACAACTATTAACGTATGAATTTCTGGGTGTATGCCCTTGTGTGGGGGGTGCTACAATGATGTTTAATAGGGCAGTTAAAGATCTAACTTTTCCTATACCATCAGTACCGATTCTTCACGATTATTGGATATCACTTCAAACAGTTAAGTATGGCATCGTGTCCACCCTGCATATTCCAACAATCAGCTACAGACAGCATGGGTCAAATGTTTTTGGTGTGACCATAAGAACAGATGAAAAATATTCATTAAAAAGTAAAATTGCTAATTTAAATGAGGTTGTTAGAATGAATCTCAAACAGGCAAAGCTTTTGAAAGCGATAGGTTGGGGTTCATTATCAAAATATCTGTTCTACAAGTTTATTGTACTTCTTAAATTAAGATCAGGTAAGTCTAATTAAATTTTTCGGCGGAGGATCGGTTTAATTTTTTTTTAAGCGTGGTAACAACTGAATGGAAAAAAACTGAATCGATTGATTTACAAATTGAGACGAAGCAGCCAGCAATCACGAAATGCGAAGTCGAAAAATCTTAATTAATGCTACAGCCTGGCATACAGGTGGCGGAAGAACTCTGCTTAATGGATTTATAAAAGGACTTGCCCAAGCTACTGAGAATGTTACAATATTTATTGACGCCAGATTTGAACCTGTACCGAAGTTCTCAGATAACATTGAATTTGTAAAAGTATCCAGGTTGAAAAGGTTCTTTATTGACTTTACGATAAATGCTCAGGCAAAATCTAATGATCTTGTTATTTATGTAGGAAACCTTCCCCCTGTTTTAAGATTTACTACAAAGAATGTGTTATTGATTCTTTCAAGTCGGTTTTTTGTGGACAACGTAAGTTTTAGGGGTTTTGGGTTTAAACTTACAATGCAAATACTACTTGAAAAGATTTATTATAATACTTTCCTTCACAATGTATCAGGTATTATTGTGCAAACATCTACCATGCGTAGACTGCTGAAAAAAAGTGGATTTCAGAAAGATATATTTGTCTGGCCGTTTGATGATATTGGAGAAGATGCTTCAGTTTTTCCAACAGAAAGTAATAAGGAGCCGTCTTCGTTTATTTATGTTGCATCGCTACTGCCTTATAAAAATCATAAGCGGTTATTACTCGCCTGGAAGAATTTAAAAAATGCCGGGATAGACGTAAAACTATATCTGACATTAGACCAGGATAACAAGATAGCGAGATGGATGAAAAATTTTGTAACAGCCAATGAATTGAATGTTACTCTTCTGGTTAATCTGAAAAGGCAGGAATTGATAAAGTATTACCAAAAAACCGAAGCATTAATATATCCTTCATTCTTTGAAGCTTATGGTTTACCATTAATTGAGGCAAAGAAGTTCAAATTGAAGATTCTTGCTTCCGATATTGATTATTGTTGGGACTTTATAACTCCGGATGAATTTTTTAATCCCTATGATGTAGATTCAATAACCAGGTCCGTTAAGAGGTATCTTAATATTCCTGAAAATAAGGATCGGATATATACACCAAGGGAGTTTGTTGATAATCTAAAAATTTCATGAATACCATTATACTTTGTGGCGGTAAGGGTGAACGTTTGAGGCCGCTCACTCTGAACATACCCAAGCCTATGGTAGAAGTAAAAGGTAAGCCTATCCTTTGGTATATCATTAAGCAGCTGGAGCAATTTGAATTGGGAGAAATTTTCTTAGCTGTTGGCTATAAA